>CAZMPA010000081.1:2378-9369 GCA_964567915.1 uncultured Isosphaeraceae bacterium
TCCAGGTGAACTGCGGGTCGACGCTGTATCGCGTCGAGCCAGCGGCCGGCGTTTCCCGCCGCGCCTCTTCGGGCGGCGCGCCGAGTACGTATTCGTCGAGGGTGTAGTCGATCGGACGGACGAACAGGCTGTCGGCAAGTTCCTGCGCCACGTCGCTTGCGGCCGACTCCATGCGGTCGCGGTGAAAGGCCCCCTGCCGCTGGGCCGTGCCGAGCTCGCGCAGGGTGCCGGTCCGGGACAGAAAGACCGTCGCCATGATGACGAGCAGCACGAGCACGCCCGCCACCAGAATCAGCGCATTGCCGCGGCGGTGGCCGCGGGGCGATGTCAGTCCTGCTGCGGTCACTGGAGCCGCTCCTTCGGAAGTTCGATGACAAACTGGACGAGTTTGCCCTGCTCGAGGTTCGAGGCGGGGTCGTGAAGAACCATGGAAATCCGCAGGGCCGAGGGCCAGGGCGTGTAGGACGGGTCCGGATCCAGCAGGCCATCGGGGTTGTTTGGGCCGGTGGACGGATCGACGCCGACGAACTGATCGGCCCCACGCTGGAGCGGCCAGCGGCGGTTCGCGCCAAAGGTCGCCCAGTATTCGCGGATGACCGGCTCACCACTGAAGGAGCCGGGCGTTACTTCCTCGTCAATGGCATTCGGGTGCACCAGGCTCGGCGCGGCAACCGGCCACTTGTCGGACTCCTGCAGCACACCGTTCGGTGTATCGAATGTTCCCGGAGCCGCGGGGAACGCCTCGGCAAACTGAGAAAAACTCACTGTGCCACGGTCCCATGGGGTCACCGGGTCATCGTCCTGATTCCTGTCGGAGAGTCCGAACCAGAAGAGGTCGCCCTTCTGCCGCAGCACCTCGACTGGCTGGCCGTTGGCGCCGTACTCGGTCAGGGGCGACGCAAGCGGGAGATCGTCGGGGTCGACTTCTGATGGGTCGTACCGCCAGCCCTGCCACGTCACGCGATTGCGACGGCCAGCGGGATTCAGCAGGTCGACTGCATCCCACGCAGTGGTCTCGCCAATGTCATCGTCCCAGGTCCACTCGACAATGAAGTTGCTGCAGGCAGAACCCGCCAGGCCGTTGGTCACGGTCTGGTCGTACCGCGCCGGGCCGGCCGGTGCTCGCTCCACTCGTGGCCAGGCGAGCATCGTCCGCAGGAGGTAGCGCTGGGTGCCTCGGTCCTCGTCTGTGGCCTGACCCGGCAGAACATCATCATCTTCAAGCACCGAATGCGTCAGATCGAGGTCATCTTCAGAGAACCACGGACGCCGACGCATCTGGGTATCGGGGTAGGTCGGCGCCCGAGAGAGCAGCATCGCTTTGCGAATCTCACCCGTATTCATGGCCGTGAGATCAACGCGGCCCATGTCGTGCACGGGCGCCTCACGTTGAAAGCCGGCTTGACTGGAATGGACACGGCGTGGGTCCGATGGCAGCAGTGACTCGATCGAAAACGCGCGAGTCAGGTAGATCTGCTTGTTCGACTCATCCGGATTGGCCGAGTCATCGTCCGCCATCGCCATCACCTGCCGCGACAGCACCCACTGCCGGGCCTCGGGCTGGTCGCCCCTGATCTGCACGGCGCCCGGGTCGGGATTTGTCTGGTTGTAGAGCGCAGCGGCTCCGCCTCCGCCAGGGAAGCCGTATCGCGAGTACACCGCGGGCAACGCGCCGCCCCACTCGCCCGACACATTTGAGCGATGAAAAGGCGCGACCCTTGCAATATTGCCTTCGCTCCGCAGGTCATCGAGATCCACGTCGTGCCCGCTGAACTGCGGCGGGAGATCGCCGTGCAGCGAATTCGTCTCGTCCAACTCGCTTGGCTCGTCGATGGAGAATGCGGACAGCTCGGGGAACTGCAGTCCGTGGCCCCACGTCACCGCGGCGGCGCCGCCGATCACCCGGGGTTCACCGAGCGGCGAATCCTGGTCAAGTGAAGACCCATAGGCCTTCGACCGCTCAAACCCGTCCATGACGAACCACAATTGGTCGCACCGCACGGGCGCTTCGGCCGGCAGCATGGGGTTGATCAACGGTGGGCGTGGCCCAGTGCCGTCCCACATCTCGTAGTTGTAGTTGTTTGGCACTTCGACGCTGCGAATGACCAGCGAGCCGTCGGGGCTGATGCGAGAGAGATCTTCCCGCATCTGCTGCTCGATGCCCCACGCTTCCTGCAACGCATCGCCCGATGCATTGGCTGCGCGAGAGACGGCCGACGCGGCCTGGAAGACCTGCCCGCAGATGAGCACGATCACAACGAGGACCGCCACCGAAACGAGAATCTCGATGAGGGTGAACGCTCGAGCTTTCGCAACTGTCATCATCACAGGTCTGCCACCGTCACATAGATCGGGATGAGCCGATACGTCTGCTCCTGCTCCGTCGTCACGACGGGTGGGACGTACCACAGCCGGTCAATAACCGGGGCCCCCGGTGTGTCCGGGTCGTCGCTTCGCACCATGCCGGTGAGGAAGTGTTCGTTCTGATTCATCATCGACAGCGACGATGCGGGAAGCACCACGCTCGATGTAAAGAGCTGCGGATCGAGGTAGTCGCCGTCGCCATCCAGATCGAGCCGGTCCAGCTGGAAGTCGGCCGACGGCGCCGGCACGGGACTCGTCAGCGATACGGGCGAAAAGCCATCCTGCACGTCGGTTGCGGTTCGACCTGCTGCGATGCGATGCAGCCCGCCCATCTGGTCAACCAGCCACTGCCCCGGCCAGACCCAGCCTGCGTCGGGCTCGTTCAAGTCGCCAATCTGCCCCGGTTCGGTGCCCGGCAGCCCCTCCTGAAGTCCAGCCCACCACGGCTCAAAGGGGGTTGCCGCATCATTCAGATCCACAACCCAGGGCACGGGCATTCGCAGTGCACCTGGGTTGTCATGATCTTCGACCGGCGACGAGACCCAACTCGGCTGCGAAATCGACTCCCGCTTGACGCGGTACACAAAGATCGCCACCTGCACGTTCGTGCCGCTTCGGCGAACCATGAAGTCCCAGAAGTACAGCGGCTTGCGGCCGGTCCCGTCGGCGGGCGGCCACGTTCGCTCCTCCGGCGTGATGAGCACTTCGGGAGGCGAGAGGTACGGCGGGTCTCGCCGAAGCCCGTTCGGATACTCGGTCACGATGTGCCGGGGATGGAAGGGCAAACCGACCGCCTCCCTCGTCGGGTCCGCCACATCAAACGCAAGCATGCGTCGCCAGGGGTGCTCGTCGTCAAGCGTGTGCTCACCGATGCTCTCCGCCTTGCCCGCCTGCTCCAGTGCGTTGAAGACATCGACGGTTCCCGGTTTGATCGTCTCGGCCAGATCCGTGTCGGTCACGCTCGTGATCATGGCGGGCCGCATCCAGGGCCAGGTCTGCTGGTCAAGCCAGGCGGCCGGGCTCGTCTCGAGTTCGCCAACGAGCGTCGCCGTCATATCGAGCTCGAGCTGCTGCGCGGCGGCCTCGCCACTGAGCCACTCGGCGTAGTCGAGCTGCGCGTTGAAGAAGTCACGCCAGGATCCAAAGTCATCGGCCGACAGCCGCCCTCGCAGCACGTCGAGCGCGCGAGACGCCACGATGGGCCCGTTGATTTCGTCTTCGGCTCGCTGCTGCAGGGAGATACCGGCCGGAAAGAGCGACGCGATGCTGATGAGACCGATGCCGAGAATAAAGATCGCCATCAGCAATTCGATGAGTGAGAAGGCCCGGCGAGATGTGAACGCGATCCGTGTCATTGCGTCCGTCCTTCCTGCGCCACGCCCGTCACGCGATTGAGGTGCACCTGTCGCCCGGTCTTGTCAATGAAATCGTTGAGCGCCTTCGCCCGCGTCACGGCGGCTCGTCGGCGAACGGAGTCGCCGCCGGCATCCGCCCACTCAATCGTGTCGAGTTCCTCGTGGGCGTCGCGGTCGTCATAGACCACCAGATAGGGCGCGACCAGCACCCAGGGCTCGTCGTCCTCGCTGCGGCCGCACAGCGGCATCCGCTCGTCATCGTTCCACAAGTCGGCGCCTGGGCTGGCGTTGCCGTTGGCGAGATAGCGGACGCCGAGCCAGCAGTCGCCGGCCGGAGGTGACCAGGGTTCGGCGTCTTCGAGATCGGGCGGGCACGCCTGATTCTCATCCTCGTCGTCCCCGACAGGTCGGTTGCAGTAGTCCACACCCCCGTACCGCTGCGCGCCGTCGCCATTCCAATCCACCCATATCCAACTCGCGTCGGATTCGTGCATGACCGTCGTATGGCTGCCGTCCCTCGCAAAGAGCACGCCAACGAGTTGGCCGGGCGCCTCCGGAATGCTCGTCGCCAACTGACCTACCGCAAAGAACTGTCCGTCGGCGTCCAGCGGCATGCGTGTGCCCCCGTCGTCGTCGACATGCGCCAGGCGGTGACCCGGCGTGGCAATGCCAATTCCTTCGGCAAGCCGCATGGGCGTGCCGGTGTCGATGGGTTCGAAGCGAGCGACCATTGGCTCGGAAGACATTCCGTTGAACGGGTCTTCAAGCACATACGGAAGAGACTCGCCGGTGTACTGCACCAGCACACCTTCAATCTGCTGCACCCCCGGCGCCACGATGACGGGCCTGAAGACAAGCCCGGTCGTTCGGCCTTCGTGGAGCGCCTTCATGCGTGCCTGCGCCAGCTTTGCCTTCACTTCCTCCACGGCGCCCGCCCGACGGATGTCGGCGGCGAGGGCCTGATACGACGCAATCGTCGCGAGCCCGAGCACACCGATGATCGCGACCACAGCAAGCAGCTCAATGAGCGTGAAGCCGCGATCACGATCGACGTGGGCCGTATTCACCACTGCCGCACCTCGTACGAGTACATGTTGTCCTCGGTTCTGCGGTACTGGGGCTCATCCTGGGCGGGCATGAAGGCGCCGTCCGAGCCGTGGGTGTAGTCGAGCCAGCCGTACCGCTGGTCAGGACCGGCGCTCATGAAGTACGTTCGCTGCCCGCGGGCGGGGCCGAAGGCTCGCTCTTCAAAGGTGCGAATCGAACCGTCTTCGTCCTTGAGCGAGGTGTCGGTCGTCCCGTCGATCTCGGCGTCATTGAGCGAGGGGTCTCCGGCGCCTGTGTACCAGTCCCGGCCGGCGAACACGACGGCCACTGGTCGCCCCCACGCGTCAATCACGTAGGCGTCCTCAGGAGTCGGATTGTCAGGGTCGCGATACGCCCAGAAGGAGTCGCCAATCTTCGACACAATCGCCTTGCTCGACGCGACGCTCTTGAGCTCATTGAGCAGTGCCACCATCATGCGGCGCCCGGCGCGATTTGACACCGCCGACTCCCAACTGCTGAAGTCGTCGGGGCCGACGCTGAAGTCCTCCAGAAAGCCGATCCCGTCCGGCTGCGTCTGCGTATACACGCCGCGAACGGGCAGGTCGTACGAGCTCACACCGTCAAGTGGACGATCGTTGTACGGCAGCGACCCGGAGCCGTCACCCTGCCCGCTGGTGAGTGGACGCCCGGTGTGCTGCTGGTACTCGATCATCGCGGCGTCGAGCAGGCTGAGCATGTCCTGCGTCTTGCGTTTGTCGGCCGATTCAAGAACGGCCGAGCCAATCGAAAGTGTGATGGCAGCAAGAATGGCAATGATGACGATCGCCACCATCAACTCCACCATCGAGAACCCGCGGCGAATGGAAGTGACGTGCATCATTGGCCGACCTCCACAATGTTGTCCCGGTTCGCTTCTTCGGTCGCGGCGACGCCTGCATTGAAGGCGGGCGCGCCCAGCCAGGGAAGGCTCTTGCCGTCCTCATACCAGCCGCTCGCCGCCGGATCGGCGGCTGCGTGGTCGCCGCGGGCATCGGCCAGGTCGCTGAGCGCTTCGCCCGGGAAGTCCACACGCGCCCAGTCGTACACGCGGCGGTTGGCGCCGGCCGACATGAAGGCGAAGCGACCCGTCAGAAGCGAGCGATTGACGATCGGATCACCGTTGCCGAGGCTGCCGCCTTCGCTGCTGTAATCCCCCCACCGCTGTCCAGACCCGTCCGTGAACCACCACGTGACGGACTCGCCTTCAGCGACCTCCCAGGGCCGCAGCGCGAAGTACTCCGCCATGCTGGGTGCATAGGCCCAATCGGTGGCCGGCTTGTACCCCGTGGGGTACTCGATTCCTGGCTGGCCAGTCGGGTGATTGACGCGATAATACCGAATGGGTGTTCCCCAGGCGTCAACAATGACCTTTGGAGCCTGCTCGTCGTAGCCGGGATCGCCGGGGAAGAAGACCATCGGCTGATTCGTGGCGGGGTCGATCGAGCCGTCCCAGGCGGAACCGTCCCAGCCGATCGCGCCGAGCATGCTCGGATCGTCCAGTTCCAGGTATGGCCCAAGCACCGTGCCCCGCGCGCCGCTTCTGTCCGGGCGACGCTCACGCAATTCGTACCGGCCGTCCTGCACACCTTCGGATGGATTGACGCCGTCGTTCCACGACGCGTTCCAGAAGCCATCTTCGCCCGGCCGACGAATGCCGAAGCCATCCGACGCATCTGTGATGGCGCCAGAGGCGTCCATCACGGCGCCGTACCCATCCTCGGCCTCGGTGCCGTAGCCAAGCAGGAATTCGGCGGGCGCCGTGTAGGAATACCGACGCTGCATCGTGGTCAGGTAGGCCGGCCGGCCCCCCGCGATTGCGCGGGTCGGCTCAACGCCGTCGATGCCTGCGCGATCGTTGTCGAGCAGCGGCGGCAGGTACCCGGTGTCTGACTCAAACCGCGTCACGGCCTGCGACAAGGCGTCGAGCCTCGTTGAGGTCGTCGACGCGAGCGCCGCGCTCCGGGCGCCGCCCGCCGCCACGACAAGCAGACCGATCAACACGACGATGATGCCCATCGTCACGAGGATCTCGATCATCGTGAAGCCACGGGTCATGACTGGGAATCCGACACGGACTGAATCATCTTGACCAGCGGCATGAAGAGCGCGAGGACGATGCCGCCGACAATCGAACCCAGCACGACAACCAGCAGCGGTTCGACCAGACTCAGGAGCGACTGCACTGC
>CAZMPA010000082.1:0-3680 GCA_964567915.1 uncultured Isosphaeraceae bacterium
CAATACTCTGCGCCAAGGGCGGCGACGGCCTGGCTGTCGATGGCGTCCTGATCGGGCAGGACGAATGCGAGGCCACAGCCTTCTGCAAGCGTCTGCATCACGGTTGCTTCGTCGGTGCCCATGTCCAGCAGCACGCGATGCAGCGAGGTGCCCGGTGTCTGTCGAAGCACGCGTCGAGCGGCCTCAATCTGGTCCAGTGGCACAAGATCTCGCTCGGCCAGCGTGCGGCCGAGATCAAATGTGCTCGAGCCGTCGGCAGCGTCCGGCGTCCAGAGGTCACGAGTTGTCGCGCGGCCGGCGCCGAGCATGTCAGAGTGATGCATCGAGGTTCCTCAGGGGCGGGACAGTTGGACGGGAGTCGAGATGCCAAGGATCGGGTCCGTGGCCTCAACCGTGATACCTGCGGCATCAACGCTCACCAGGGTCAGGGTCAGATCGGTGTCGAACTCGACCGGCGTGTCGATCGGCAGATTGACACCACCGACGACCGCCATGCTCCGGCGGCCCTGCAGGACGACCGATACCCGAAGGACCTCGACCGCGGCCTGCAGCGCGGCGACGCGCTCATCACGGCGGTGGTCGGCATTGACGGGGGACAGTGGCATGGGAGATTCGATGCTCGATCCGGGAATCAGGAATGGGTTACGGTCGAGTGTTGCGTGCGACATTGACTGCGGTCCGGTTCCAAAGCCTGCCAGTACGGCCAGCGGATCGGACTTGGGGTCGGGCGCGTCACCGTCCGGAGCCGGCGCCAGGTAGGAACTGATTTCGACGGCGGCGCCCGTGTCCGCTGTGGCCGTGGTTGGGCCGCCCGACAGGAACCGCATGCCGACGATCATCATCAGTCCGCCGCCGATGAGCATCGCCATGACGGCCACCCGCTTGCGTCGCTGCTTGGAAAACGGGGTGGTGGGACGCGGCTGCTCGGCTGGCTCGACGGCGCCTGCTGTGTCGGACAAGTCTGCCCAATTCATCGGTCGTCTCCCGCATGCGCGACTGCTGGGACGGCGTCGGCGAAATAGATGCTCAGGGTGAACTGCGTGGCGATCGAGCCTGGCGGCAGGTCGGATCCTGGTCCTCGGACTTTGAGCCCGGATTCCTGGATGGCCATCCGAGACACACGCGTGATGCGAGGAAGGGCTTCGAGTTCCAGCAGGAATCGGTAGAAGCCCTCAAACGGCCCGTCCATGGCGACGTCCAGCGGAAGTTCCATGTACACCGACGAAGGAACGGCAGCCTGGGTCTTCACCGAGCGGACCTGCATGCCGTTGCGCTCAGCCATCTGCCAGATGCTCTCCAGTACACCTTCCACGTCGCGTCGCTTCGGGAGTTGCGCCTCGACCTGTTGAACGAGTTGCTCGCCCGTCTCCAGCGCAGCTTCCAGGTCCGGAATCCGCTCGGCAAGCCGCGCGACGCGGTCAAGCTGCTGCTGCCGGCTTGTGATGTCCGCCATGGCTTCCGCGATGTCGTTGTTCTGCGGTCGAAAGATGGTGTACCAGGCTCCCAGTGGGATACCCAGCAGCACGGCAAAGAACACGACCTGTCTCATGTGGGGCTTCATGGAGAGTTGGCTCCAGCGAGAGTCGAGATGCGGCAGTCGGCGTCCGGGCCGATGCTGGTGACGATCCGGAATTGTCGGACCGGCAACTCGTTCAACTCGGTCTCCTCTGAGAACTGCAACGTGACGTCCTCAAGCAGCGGGTGATTGTTGAGCGCCGAGAGGAACGCAGAGACGTGCACATCGGTCGGCGCGAAGCCCAACAGGGAGATTTCGGTTCGCCAGCGAGGCGCGACGGTGCGGGTGTCCTCAGCGGCTTCGGATGCGGTTGCTGCCCGGGCCGGCCGATTGGCTGGACCGGACTGTGGTTGCGAAGCCGTCTGCATGCGGTGTGATTCGAGTTCAAACTCAAGGAGACCGAGCCCGGGGGGCATGCGGTTGATGAACTCCGCAAGCAGGACGGACCTTGGGAGTCGGTCGATGAGACTGGCCGCCAGTTCCGCCCGTTCGGCGATCCTGGCCTGCCGCGTTTCGAGTTCTGTCAGCGTTCGGACCTGATCGGCGGCTTCTTCGTACCGAATGGAGATCTGGTCACGCACGTCCCTGACATGGTGCCAGTCCGAGCGGGTGACAAAGAAGGCGACCGCGACGCCGGCCAGGACGACGGTGAAGAGCGCCATGGCCGCCACGTGCATGCGGCGGTCCAATCGATGGTCGATGTACTCGTCCGGAAGAAAGTCGTCGGCAGGCCGCTTCATTGGCGGTGCTCCTCATCGGATTCGGTGGCGAGTCCCGCCGCAACGGTCCATTGCGGGCGAAGTTGGTGGTGCCAGTCGGGACAGTCGATTGCTGCTGCTGACGCGTCCCAGCGGGCCAGCGGGTCACCTACTTGCGCCGGCAGGCCCAGTGCTTGCGCGATGCCGCGGCAGGGCCCGGCGGCGAGCGCCCCTTGACCTGTGAAGACCACGCGGTTGATTGGCGTTTCGCCGAACAGGCTCTGATGGTGCCGCATGCACATGCGAAGTTCGTCGCAGTAGGCGGGCGGTATCTCGGCGCGTCCGCTGGAGTCCCTGACGGGCGGCATGGACGGGGCGGCCTGCTCTACGCGGCGATTGATGGCGGTGAGGAGATTGCCGTCGCCGTCCGTTGGGGCTTGGGCGGCGACGGGTACTGTGCCGACAGTGGGAGCGGCCGCGTCGGAGAGATCGAGCGGAGGCGTTTCGGTGGTGCGCGCCGCAACCAGGCTGGGGCCGTGCGCAAAGGCAATCGTTGAGCGGCCGGGGCTCAGGTCGATGTACATCGTGCAGGCATCAACATCAGCCTCGCGCCGATTCACATGCTGAAAGGCGCGGGCAATCATGCTGGCCGGCGCGTAGACGCCGGCAATGTCGAACTTGTGTCCGTGCAGGATTCCGACGTAGCGCAGCACGGTCTCTCGCGGCATCGCCAGGCACAGGACGTCGACGCCGCCGCGGCCGCTCTTGAACGGACTTGACACGTCGATGCTGCGCACGAGTGGGTCCACACCTGCATCAGGCATTCGGGACTGCACAGCAGTCTGCAGGTCCTCGCCTGACTCGAGTCGCAGGTGCATCATGGAAACGAGTTCAGCTGGCAGGGCCACGACCACGCGGCGGCCCGTCCACGCCCGATCGGCGGAGAGGTCGGCGAGCGCCGCATCTGTGGCCGCGAGGTGGCGATCGACATCAAAGGGCTCGCTCGGGAGCGCCTGCTCGGACGCGGCGGCGATCCCGCGGCCCAACTGGTCGAGTTGCAGAAACCGCAAACCACTGGACCCGAGATCCGCGGCGATCGGCGGAAGTTGGGGTCGTCTCATTCTGAGCCGCATGCGCGCACCTCCGAGCCGCCCGCTCAGGGCGGCTGCTGGAGATGGAAGTCGGCTCCATTCCATGGGCACTGAAGGTACCTCCTGCCGGATCCGGGAGGGTGGGTATGGTCGTGCGTTCTGTAGGTGCTGGTGGGCCTGCCTGCCGCCCTCAGCCGAGCCGGTCCAGTACGGCGGGCATCAGATCGGCCAGTGCTTGTAGTGCCAGTCTGACGTCCCACACCTGGCCGTCCCGGTCGCCTGTCGTGTTTGTAATGGGCCCGATCTCAAATCCGGGCCCCTCCAGCCCGCCCGCCCCGGGGCCGCCAGCGGCCCCCCCCCAGGGCTCAGCGCCCC
>CAZMPA010000082.1:3690-5527 GCA_964567915.1 uncultured Isosphaeraceae bacterium
ATCCGGTGCGGGCGGCGACGCGTTCCGCGGCGGCATCGATTCCCGAGCAGGTGGCGACGGTCGCAATGCGGCCCATCGGCAGGATGGAGCGGAGGCGGTCGACCAGATCACCGCCGCACGGGACCGCATTGCCCTCAAACGCGCCGAGCGGCCATCCCAGATCCGACATGGTGCGGAAGCCTTCCGGCGTGTCGATGCCCTCTTCCATATACACGCAATGATCGGCTGCGATGACGTCGCCAATCTCCAGCCCGCTGCCCGGCAACACGCCGGCGAGCCCGACCGAAATCACGGCGTCGAATGGTCCGTGCGCGATCAGCCCAAGCGTGGTGGCGGCGGCGGCGTTGGTACGCCCGACGCCCGAAACAACCATTCGCCCTGCTGCCGGAGTGCCTATGGCGTCGGCCTCGCTGGCCGTCGCCGCCACCAGCAGGAGTTTCATCGTCCCTGGCCTGCGAGATGCCGCGGCAGCCACGCCGGAAGGTCCGCAAGCGGAATGGTCCGCTGCTCGCCGCTGTCGAGATCCTTGACTACTGCCTCATTGTTCTGCAGTTCATCGCCCAGAATGACTGCGGTGCGAGCGCGATTGCCGGCTGCTTCTTTGAGTTGCTTACCGATGTTCCGCGTCGCTTTCCACGTATGCCGCGTGTGCAGGCCGATATCGCGAAGCGATGTCGCCAGTGGGACCAGCATCGACTCGGCGGCGTCGTCGCCGTTGGATACGAGGAACACGTCGGGCCGGGGCAGTAAGGCAGCGTCGTCGCCACCAAGGAGGTCTCGCTTGGCCAGCAGCAGGGCGAGGACGACATCACCCATGCCGAAGCCGCAGGCGGGCACGGAGGGACCACCGAAGAGCGAGACCAGTTGGTCGTACCGGCCGCCGCCAGCGATAGCGCGGAACTCACCCGCGGCGTCGTGGATCTCCCACACAGTGCCCGTGTAGTAGGCGAGTCCGCGTACGATGCCGAGGTCCCATTCACAGAATGGCAGGAGCCCCCGCCGATCGAGTTCGGCCGACAGGTCGGTGAGTTCGGATACGGAGTCAACCGGTAGCGCATGCTCCGCAGCGAGATCCGCTGGCGGCGTGGTGGCGGGCCTGCGGCTCGATGCGATATCGTCGAGGCGGGCGATGGCCTCGTCATCCAGGCCGAGGTCGCGTGCTTGTGTTGCGAACACGTCTGCCGGAATCTTCTCGCGGCGATCGACCAGTGTGAACGCGTCGCCGATGCGATCGTCAGGCACGCCGAGCGCCGCCAGAAGCCCCGCCGCTGCGCCGCGGTGGCTGATACGCACGCGGATGTCGCTTGGCCCGAGTCCGAGTCCTCGAAGGCCCGCGACCGCGACTGCGATGACTTCTGCGTCCGCTTCGGGACCGGCGACACCGAGGATGTCCACGTTCCATTGCCTGTGCTCGCGGAGCCGGCCCTTCTGCGGCCGCTCAGCCCTGAACAGGTCGGGTATGGCAAACCACTTGGTCGGCACGGACAGGGACTTTCCCTTTGCGGCGGCCATGCGGGCAAGCGTGGGTGTGAACTCCGGCCGAAGGGCGTAGTCGGTGTCGCCACCGCAGCGGCGAAACGAAAACAGTTCACTGACGATGCCGTCACCACTCTTGATGGTGTACAGGTCAAGGTGCTCAAAGGTCGGTCCGTCGATTTCATCAAAGCCGTGACGGATAGAGGCCGACCTCCACGCCTGCTCGATGTGGCGTCGAACCGCCATGACCTCCGGCGGGAAGTCGCGGGTGCCCTTGGGCGATTGAAAGGTGTGCGTCGTGGCGGCCATGGGGCGGCAGGCTACCGCGCCGGGGGGGCGGGGGGATACTGGGGGAGACCCG
>CAZMPA010000082.1:5537-6533 GCA_964567915.1 uncultured Isosphaeraceae bacterium
GTGGGGGTTTTTTTTGGGGGGGGGGGGGGGGGGGGGGGGGGGGGTGCGGCTCGGGGGGGGGGGGGGGGGGGTTATTGGGGGGCCCCCCGGGGGCAAGACCCGGGGCGAGACCGGAGGAGACCTGAAGGCGGTAGGGTGTGGGGTATGGAAGGCATGGTGATTCTGCTGCACGGGCTGGGCCGAACGCGCGGCTCGATGGCACGACTGCAGTCCCACATTGCAGCCGCAGGATGGGACACGCGAAATGTTGGATACCGGTCCAGGCGTGGCGGCGTGCAGGAGGCAGCGGAAGAGGTGTCGGCCAAGTTGGGTGATCTCCGAACCGATCAACCACTGATTGCCGTCACGCATTCGATGGGGGGCATCGTTCTGCGGGCGTTGGCTTCGCGGTTCAGATGGCAAGGTTGCGTCATGTTGGCGCCGCCGAACCATGCAAGCAGCTTTGCGGGGTGGTCTGCCGGAGTTCCCCCGATTCGGTGGATGATGGGTCCGGCATGTGGCGAGCTTGGCCGCGAGCCCCTTTGGCCAGCGCCGCCGCAGCCGTGCGGCATTGTCGTTGGAACCGCTGGGGCGACCCTGGACAATCCGCCGTCGTGGCTTGCGTCCATGCGGGGCGTGTTTGAACGCGATGAGGTGCATGACGGCACCGTGTCGCTGCGCGAAGCCGTGCACTCCGCTGCCACCGATGTGGCGATGGTCGATGCGTCCCATACGCGGATCATGGATCACCCGCAGACCGTGGAGCTCGTGTTGAAGTTCCTGAAGACGGGCGGGTTCGGCACGGCCGGCATGGACCCTGCGGAAGCGGAAGCCAGATCGCTCGCAGGCGCGGTGTCGGCCATTGGCGATCACTGAATCTCACACTGGAGTACCCCCTCCACAGGTGATGTGCCGCCATTGATCTCTCAGCATTGCAGGCAAGAAAGAGACAGGGCGGGTGGCCGAAGCCACCCCCCCAGCGGGTTTCACACGAACACATAAGATCAGCCCAACAGC
>CAZMPA010000082.1:6543-9331 GCA_964567915.1 uncultured Isosphaeraceae bacterium
CCCGCGGGGGGGGGGGCCCCCCCCCCCCCCCCCTGCGGTTTGCACACGAACAGATCAGATCAGCACATCAGACACAGGGACCGAAGCCACTGATCACGATCAGGAGATCGTCGATGTCAACGATGCCGTTGCCATCGGAGTCACCGTCGCAGTCACCGGTGCACTCGAAGTTGCCGATGACGATCAGGAGGTCGTCGATGTCGATCAGGCCGTTGCCGTCCTCGTCGCCGGGGCACGGCTCGGTGATCACGTCGATCTCACCGTCGACCGTTCCGAACAGATCAACAGTTTCATACCAGACTGTGCGATCGCCGGTGCGGAAGATGGCGCCCGCCTCGATGACGAGGTGTCGGACGTAGATCGTCTCGCCGCCGTCGTGGTTGACATGGTTGTCGACCACGGTGACGTCGGATCCGGACTCAATCACAAGCACGCCGAGTGGGAAGTGGCCTTCCATCGTGCGGTCGAGACCGTCCGGATGGCTGTCCACATCGGTGCTCATCGCCTCGAGCGTCTGCGTGCTCGACACGCCGGTCATCGCCAGCGTCGCCTCGTCCATGACGAAGCGATCGTTGTCATTGATGGCTAGGTCGACGTTGCCGCCGACAGAGAGCCGCCAGTTGGCGTGCGGCATGAGCAGTTCGGCGCCAGCGCCAGCGGAGTAGTTGCCGCCGATACGCAGGCCGTCACCCGCAATTGGCTCGCCGCCACCGCGGGAACCGGGTCCGGTGTCCACTTCGCCGACGATCGTGCCGTTGTTGGTGAGGTTGCCGAGGATGTAGAGCGGTCCTCGGTTGACGGACACGAGGCCGTCGTTGACGAGGCTGCCCGAGAGCATGGTCTCGTCGTTGCAGTAGACCTCGCCGTCGACACCGTTTCCGAGATCGGTCACAAACGTGCCCGACGTGCTCATGTAGCCGGCGTTGTCCATCGCGCCCGCGGCCACGACGGAGGAGCCGACCGTGGTCATCGAACCAGTGTTGGACAGGTTGCCTGTGGCCATCATGGAGCCGCCCGACATGACGAGCGAATCGCCCGACATGTGCGTCGCGCCACTCTGGAACTCAACGCCCGAGCCACCACGCACGAGCGTCATGCCCGAAACGCTGACTGACGCGTCGTCCGCGATGACGCCGGTGCCACTGAAGCCACTGTTGACATTGTTCACGGCCGAGCCGCCGGAGCCACTCACAACAGCGCCATTGGCGAGCGTGATCGTGCCACCCTGGTTCATGCCACCTTCGACGACGTTCATGTACAGGTTCTTGCCCATCATGTTGACGTCGTCTTCGGCGTTGAAGTAGTCGGCCTCGGCTTCGATCGTGTCGCCATTGTCGGCGGCGAAGACTGCCTCGGCAGCCGTGTCGGAGATGAGACCACTGTTGAGGTTGGTGTAAGGCGTGACTTCGCAGGCATCGAGCTCGCCGTTGCCGTTGCCGTCGCCGCCATCGGCGATGTCGCAGGAGTCGGGCCGGCCGTTGCCGTCGCAGTCCTCAGCGTCGCCATTGGCGATGTCGCAACCGTCGGGCGTACCGTTGCCGTTGCAATCCTCACCCATGTCGCATGCGTCCATGATGCCGTCGCTGTTGCAGTCCGGGGCGCCGCCTGCAATGTCGCACTCATCGGGGACGCCATTTCCGTCGCAGTCAGCAGATGTGCCGTCAGCGATGTCATCCGGGTCATTCACACTGTTCTCGTTGCAGTCGATGAACTCGCACGCGTCGAGAATGCCATTACCGTCGCTGTCGCCGCCTGCGGCAAAGTCACAGCGGTCGGCCATGCCATTGCCGTCACAGTCACCGTCCATGAGTTCGTCATACGTGATGAACATGTCCTCGGTGTGTTGCCACGTCACGTTGGCGGCGTCACGGCCCTGGAACAGGGCGGCGACGTTGACGGAAGAGCCGCCAGACACCGTCAGTCGCGCGATGAGCACGGCTTCTGTATCCACGCAGTCCTTGGTCGCCTCGGTCACGGGGTTGCCCTGGGCATCGGTCGGAATGATGAACCAGGTGCCGTTGCTTGTTGACAGGTCGCCACCGGCCTCAAAGGGGCCGAAGTCGATGCCGATCGTCTGCAACGCGTTGCCGTTGCTGCTTCGCAGGCCGATGGTGACGTAGGAGTCAAACTCCATGCTCGGCTGCATGGGCCAGAACCCCTCGTTGTTCTCCATGGAGGTCCCGCCACAGAACGTGTTCTGATAGAAGGTGCCATCCGTCGAGACCAGCTTCGGCGTTGTCTGGTTGCCGGCGACGGCGTCAAGACGGTCGCCGGCGTCAAGCACGGCCAACACGTCGACGGTCCAGTTGAACTCGCCTGTGTCTACAAGGTTGGTACCGACGATGTTGTAGTCGATGCCCTGCATGCCGGCGAGGGCGGTGCCTGCGCAAAGCACCGCACCCGCTGCCGCAGCAGCATTTGGAAGCGTACGCATAGGATCCTTCTCCTTGGTCCTCTCTCTTCCACCCGCCACGCCAGAGCACGCGCCCTGCTGCGGACCGATGGCAACTTGCCACCGTACCGGGCACGGCTCAGTTTTGGGACAAAAACAGCCGAGTTCGGCTCTGGCGGGGTTCAAATCGACCTCAGACGCGGGCTTTGGATCTTTCTGGGGGCGATTTAATGCTCTTTAAGTCGCTTTGACAGCCTGTATTACGGGTCGTCCGGCGGGTGGCCTGCGGTCTTCTCTGGTCCTGCGGAGACCATTCGTCCGATAGCAACAGTCAGGCAGAGGTCGATCGACGCTGGCGTACTCGTGGACAGCGACGGCATCGCGCGTCAGACCATG
>CAZMPA010000083.1:0-9245 GCA_964567915.1 uncultured Isosphaeraceae bacterium
GTATGAAGGCGTGTATTGGGACCTCGTCGCCGCCGGGCTTGGAAAGGACTGGCCTGACGGCGAGGCGGCGTCGCTGCGAAGCCGCATGCTCGATGCCGGCTTCACAAACGATGAGTTCGACAAACTCAGCGAGTCTCAGAACCGCTCAGACGCGTTGGTTCGACTCGAAGACGTCGCCATGAACGCGGTCAAGGGCCGCTTCGACGATGGAACCGGCACGTTTGAGATTGAAGGCGAACCCGATCCCGACCGAGCCATCGCCCTGGTGCACGGCGATGCCTACCACGAGGCCAAGGCCGGCATCATGGAGCCCATCGGCGAGTTCATGCGGATGATCGATGCGCGAACCTCAGCCGAAGTCGGCGTGCTCAATGCCCGCGAGCGATGGCTCAAGTGGATCGACATCGCCGCCGCATCGCTGCTGCTGTTGACAACCTGTGTGTCCGTACTCCTGATCCGCTCTCGCGTGCTCCGACCGATCGAGCGGCTCGCTGGTGTCGCTGCCCGCGTCGCCGCCGGCGATCGGACCGCGAGAGCCCATGTCGACGGGGGCGGAGAACTCGCGGCCTTTGGCGCCACGTTCGACAACATGGTGGAGGCCGTCGATCGAAGCGTTTCCGAAGCCGAGGCGGCGACGGAGCGTGTGGCCGCACAAGCCGAAACCCTCAAGCAGGAGCAACAGCGGAGCGAAAAACTCCTGCTGAACGTGCTTCCAGCAGCCATCGCGGACAGACTCAAGCAAGGCGAGGACTCCATCGCCGAGTCCTATCCGGAAGTCACGGTCCTCTTCAGCGACATCGTCGGGTTCACGGAAATGAGCGACCGGATTGGCGCCAAGCAGGTCGTCGACATGCTCAACGAGATCTTCGGCATGCTCGACGAGTTGGCGATCAAGCACGGCATCGAGAAGATCAAGACGATCGGCGACTGTTACATGGTCGTCGCAGGCGTTCCGGACCGGAGCCCGACGCATGCGCAGCAGATCGCCGAGTTTGCGTTGGACATGCAGGACATGCTCACGGCTTATGCAGAGCGTTCGGGCAAGTCGGTGGCGATGCGGACCGGAGTCCACACCGGAACGGTGGTGGCAGGCATCGTCGGGACCAGCAAGTTCGCGTACGACTTGTGGGGCGACGTCGTCAACGTGGCCAGCCGCATGGAGTCGAGCAGCGAGCCCGGCCATATTCAGGTTTCAGACGCAGTCCGCGTTCGGCTGGCCGATGATTACGTGTTTGAGCCGCGAGGCGATGTCGACATCAAGGGCAAGGGCCCGATGCAAACCTGGTATCTCGCGGGGCGACGGCACGAATCGTGAATCCACGGCCGGAATGACCGCGCGAAGAAGCCGTCTGCGACGCAACTGGGGACGCCTGTCGAGTGGTTCACTTCGGTGGCAGCTTCGACGACGTCTGAGAAACCGTAAGCATGCCGCGGAGTTCGGCATCGAACGCAGCAAACTGCTCGGAAAGCGTCGTGAGCAATGCGGAGCGTTCGGCGTTCGGGTCGGCTTCTGACAATGTGTTGGCCAGGGCCGCGATGTAGGCGCACGCCTTCTGCTGGGCCAGAATCATGCGCCGCTGAAACTCGGCTCCGGCGAGCAGCAGACCGGCCGCCTCCTGATTGGTCATGAGGTTGCGGGTGCTGACCTCGATCAGCGGCAAACCGTCGGCCTTCGAATCGAGTGCCGGTGGGTTGGCGAGCAGGGCGGCGAGGCTTCGCTGCGCATTGGCGGCAGCGTCACTGATCCGCCGGACGAGCGCCTGCAAGGCATCGCTGCCATGCTTGACGCCGAAGATGAGCGTGGCCGACGACTCACTCTGCAGCAGCGGCATGAGCAGTCCATATCCGTGACCCAGGGTGGCGGTCGCGGCGGGCTGCTCAGGCGCGTCGAGCGGGCCCTTGAGCACGGGCGCGCAGGCGCCAACCACCAGAGCGCCCGCCATCACGAACCATCGCATGCCCGCAGGCTACCGCAATGCGAATTGAGGCACCTCCGCGCGTTTTGGCACGCCAACCGCGACGCCCCTGACAGCGGTTCTAGGGTGGCTCCGACAGGAGATAACCGATGATCATGCAGCCAAGACGCACAGTCCCTCGCACACCCTCAAGCGACGCCGTCGCGCAGTGGCTCGCAAACGCCAAGGCGTGGAACCCTGAATCGGCGCCCACGTGGGTAACCAAACTGCGGGCCGACGGTGTCGAGCTCCCTCCGCCGGCCGAGGTGCCCGAAAGCGAGGCGTCCTCAAGACTGGCATCGCTCATCGACGCGCTCGCGGCGCGAGGCGTGTTTCTCGCGCACACCGATCACCTCGACGACCAGAGTCTCTACGCCTATCTGGTCTCGACCGCCCTGGCGGCCCCTGCCCCGCCCCGCGGCCCGGGCACGTGCGAACTCATCGATCTATGTCCTCCCTATGGATCCGGAATTGACACCATGCTGGCCTGCCACGCCTCGGATGAACTGCGCGCAGAACTGGCGGCCCGAGGCGTGCCCCTGCCCCCCCGAACCGCCCGGGCCGCGGATCGGGACCAGCATCTCCCCCGCCCTCCTGAGCCGCCACAGAGCCACCCCGACTGAATCCATCCGGGCGGCGTCTCACATTTCGGACTGTGCCGCCTATATGGCTCGTATGGGACGAACGCGCAAATCTGGCCGACTTTGGGGCTTGCGGTGGCTTCGAGCGACCACATCCTCCGAATCCCTCACGGCACGCGGCACATGCGCTCTGCAGAAACACCAGCCGCGACGTGAGAACACCCCCGTGCCACGCGCGCTCCACAGCATCCTGACGTGTTGCCTCTTCCTCGCCAGCCCTGCCGCCGCTGAAACCCTTCTGGACAATATTGGACCCGACAACGGCGCCGGGCTGGCGGGCAACACCTACGGAAGCATGCGATTCATCCCGGAATCGCCCCTGACGGCGGACATGGGGGCCGTGGATGACTTCTCGCTCGATCAGGCCGCGGACATTGAAACCGTCGAATTCGTTCTGGACGGCTGGTACTTCTACAGCGGCCCCGACGACATTGCCGCGTTTGAGGTCAATATCTACAGCGACCTTTCGGCCGCCACCGAAAATCTCATCGGCGACGTGCACTCAAGCATCGCCGACCCCGAGTACGTCACATCCTGGACTGGCGAAGGCTTGCTGGTCCGGCTCGAAATCGAGGCGAGCCTCGCAGCGGGCGACTACTTCCTGAGCGTCATCATGTCGAACCCCTACCCGGACAACGGCTGGGTGGGCGTCGCAACGAGCACGATCGGCAATGACTCCGCCTGGGCGGTCATCCCCGACGGGTACTACGTCTTCGCCCCGGTCATCTCAACATCCGACAATCTTGCGTACCGCCTGACAGGCACGTCCGTTCCAGCCCCCGCTTCCGGGCTACTGCTCGGCTGCGCCGCGGCCCTGAGCCTCGGGCGTCGACGCCGGCGCTGAGCACACGCCGCCGCGACCTGACACAATGCAGCGATGGCACGACGTGAACGCCAGGACCCCGCCGTCATCGCGGCGACGGAAGATCCCCGCGAGGCTGAGCGTTTGCTCCGCAAATTGCTCCAGCGCCGTCCCCGCGATGCCAAGGTGTTGGAGGCCCTGGGAGCCGTCCTGACGCCACAATCGAGAATCGGGGAGATCGGACCTGCGCTGGTTGCCGTCGCCATGGCGGGGAACGCGAGCGAACGGATCTTCCTACTTGCGTGCGATGCCGCCAATGCTCGGCGAGAGTACGAGGCGACGCTCAGGATCGCCCGCCGAGGCACCACGCAACATCCTGAGTCGGCCGACCTGTGGCATCTACGCGGCCAAGCCGAGATTGCGACATCCGACGCGCCCACGGCAGCCGGTTCACTGGAGCGGGCGCACGAGCTGGCGCCGGACGACACGGAGATCCTCGCGCGACTTGCAGATGCGGACCTGTCGCGTGGGTCCTACCCGGTGCCGGATCAGTACGCCAGGCAGCTCCTTGAGCTCGAGCCAGGCGTCGCCGCTCACCACGTCCGGCTCGGAACGGCTCATCGATTCAATGACCGCCTTGACGAAGCCGAGGCGTGCTTTCGCCGTGCCATCGAACTCGACCCGGATCTGCAGTCAGCCCACGCCGGCCTCGCCGAGACGCTCGAATCCGGAGGTGACAGTGAAGCCGCCGCAGCAGAGTTGGCGCCCATCATGCAGGCGGGCGCGCCGACGTTCTCCACCGTGACCGCATGGGCCCGCGTCCAGCAGCGGCTCGGCCATCTGGACGACGCCATCGCTGCGATGGAGCGGTATCTGGCGACCGCCAGAGCCATCGCTTCGCAGAAGTCAAACATGCTGATGCGTCTTGGCAGGGCATACGAACAGGCTGGGCGGTACGACGACGCGTTTCGCTGCTGGACGCAAGGCAACAAGCCGCATCAGGGCAGGTGGAAGCCGGATACCCGCGAGAAGTTCGTCGATGCAATGATCGGGACGCTGACTGCCGAAGCGATTGCATCGCTTCCGCGTGCGTCCAACGCGCCATTCACGCCGGTGTTGGTCGTCGGCATGTATCGAAGCGGCACAACGCTGACGGAACAGATTCTCTCAGCGCATCCGGCGGTTCGTCCCTGCGGCGAGAGTCCCGCGATGCCCAAGGCGGTTCGACATCTTGCCGAGGCATGTGGTCCGCTGGAGTCGTTTCCGGGATCACTGGCCGCCATCGATACGGCGAAAGCGGAAGCAGCGCGGGACATCTATGTCGAAGAAGTCCTTCGCCATGCGTCAGACGACGGGACCTATGTCGTCGACAAACTGCCGATGAACTACCTGAATGTGGGCATCGCAAATCTCCTGCTTCCCAACGCTCGCGTGCTGCACCTCGTGCGAGATCCGATGGACACGGCATTGTCCTGCTACAGCCAGTCCTTCACATCGCACATGGCGTTCACGGCCGACCTGGAGCATCTCGGTCGCACGATCACGCAGGAGCGACGGATCATGCAGCACTGGGCCCGGGCGTGCGACCTGCCAGTGCTCGAGGTCCGCTATGAAGAACTTGCAGGCGATCCTGACCGTGTGTTGCGCGACGTGCTTGCGTTTCTCGGCCTGGAGTGGACCGATGACATCCTGCAGTTCCACAAGAGCAACCGCGTCGCCGCCACGCCCAGCATGGATCAGGTCCGCAAGCCGATCAACACTTCCGCCGTGGGGCGAGCAGAACGGTTTGCGGGCCACCTGGCGCCGCTCCGGGCCACCCTCGGCCTCTAATCCGGGCCGTACCATGCGGCCATGACGACCCTCCTGTGCATCGCCGCGCTCGCCGCGCCTGTTCCCCTCACGACAGCCGACATTCCCACGTCGACGCTTGACGTCACCATCACCGACAGCGGAGGGCAGCCTCTGCCGGTTCGGCTCACCTTTTTGACGGGCGACGGCGCAGACCCGGGTGACATCTTTGATGTCGTGGACGGCGACCCCACGCACCTTGCGATACGCCGAAACGTGGTCTACGCGATTGACGGCCGCGCGGAGTTGCGAATTCCGTCCGGCTCCTGGCAAGTGCTTGCAACCCGTGGCATGGAGTACGACGTCGCCCGATGCCACCTGGACCTTCAGCCGGACTCGACCGTTCGCTGGGACGCGACGCTGGCCCCTGCCATCGACACGACCGGCTGGGCTGGCGGCGACTTTCACCTGCACACGCTGACTCACAGCGGACACGGCGACTCAAACATGCCCGAGCGAATGATCTCCGTCGCAGGCGAGGGTGTTGAGTTTGCCGTCGCGACCGATCACAACGTCAACACCGACTACCTGCCAGACATGCAGGCAACCGGCGCAGACGCGTGGTTCACCGCCGTAACGGGCAACGAGATCTCCGCCGACTACGGTCACTTCAATGCGTACCCACTTGACCCGGATGCGGACGTCATTGACCGGACCGCACCAGCGACCGACCTGTTTGCCGCAGTTCGGTCAAACGAGCACGTGCACGACACGGCCCCCGTCATCCAAGTCAACCATCCGAGATGGGGAAACATCGACTACTTCGGCGCACGCGGCCTGGACCCCTGGACCGCTGAATCGGACCACCCAGAGTGGTCGTGGGACTTTGACGCCGTTGAGGTGATGAACGAGAACGCAGGTTGGGGCTGGTACGACGCGGAGATCGACGCCGAGGCTGTGGACAGTTCCAGTCACAGTGTCATGCGGGATTGGATCAACATGATCAATGCCGGCCGGAGCGTGTCGCCGATGGGCAACAGCGATTCCCACACGGTCGAATCGAACTTCGCGGGCATCCCCCGCACGTATGTTCGCGTCAACGACTCGGACCCGGCGAACATCTCGGCTGAAGAGGTGAACCGTGCAATCCGGCGTGGCGCTGTCATCGCAACAACCGGCCCCTTCCTGACCGTCAGCGCCAATGGAAGCGGGCCGGGTGACCTGGCATCGGGCGAGGATGGTGTCTTCGACCTCACCATCGGCGTGCAGGCGGCGCCATGGGTTCCGGTCGATCGCATTCGCGTACTCGCCGATGGCGACGAACTGCTCTCATTCAACCTCGCAGAGGACGGATATGAACCGCCCATGCTGATCGGACCACTGCGTATTCAGGCAACCGAGGACAGTTGGATCACGGTCGTCGCTGAATCCGACCGAACCATGGCGCCCGTCGTGCGTGATCGGCGACGCCCCATTCGCCCGCTGGCCGTCACCGGACCGATCCGTATCGACGCGGACGGAGATGGCCACTGGACCCCCCCGCTTGCGGCTGCGCACATGGATGCGGCGGATGCAGACGGTGACTGGACCGCGCTCGACGAGGCGTGGACACGCCGAGGACCGCACGGCCGCTCGATGCTCGTTCGCGCTGCCGCGCGAGACCCACGCATGTCCGGGCCGGCCATCGAAGCGGCCCTTGCCGACGACGACAGGCTCGTCCGGGCAACGGGCATCGCCGCCGCCGAACTGGCCGGCCTTGCCGGGCATCGAGACACCATTGCCGCCATCGTGACCGATTCGAATGCCGATCAGGCACTCGCCTACACCGCGTGGGCTGCGTGCGATCGAAGTGAGCCGGACGCCGAACTCTTTGACGCGTATGTGCAGCGGTTCGGCCTCGACGCTGCTCGGCGTCACCAGAAGGAGCACCCATTCCGGCTTCCGGGCGCCTTCGTTCGGGATTGGGAAGTCACCGGCTACTTCAATGCCGCGTCGATGGAGTCACTCGCAGCAAAGCAGGCGCCCGAGCCGGGCGTCGTGCACATCACGGCGCCCCGCACCAAGGACGGCCAGCCAATCGGGTGGACGCCCGTGGAGACGCCAGCGTCCGGCCACTTGAACCTTGCAAACGGCACGGATGCCGCTGACAACGCCATCGTGTACGCGAGAACGACCTTGCACAGCCCTGACGCGAGAACCGTGCAATTCACCATCGGCAGCGACGACGGTTGCCGCATCTGGATTGGCGACGCCCTCGTCTGGGACGACCCCTCATGGCAATCCGCCTCGCCCGATGCGAAGACCTTTGAAGCCGATCTTGCAGCGGGCGACAACGACGTACTGGTCAAGTTGCTCAATGGCACGGGCGGATTCGGGTTGTATCTGCGACCGCTCGATCCAGCGGTGCAATGACCCGAGTTCAGAGGGCCGTCCAGCCCCGGCCTGAAGCTGCGACGGTGGCGGCGATGAACCGCACGCCGCGAGCACCGTCCCGGACGTCCGGATAGCCGAACGCCTCACCGTCGTCTCGCCCGGCATGAATGGCTGCGGCAACACCACGGTACATGTTGGCGAAGGCCTCGATAAATCCTTCGGGGTGCCCACTCGGAAGGCGGCACGCCGCTGCCGCAGCGTCTGCGAGCCCCGGATCTCCCGTTCGATAGACAACATCCGCGCCTTCGAGCGAGCTGTGCAGGAGCTCATTGGGCGTCTCCTGCCGCCACGTGAGTCCGCCCCGCTCGCCCCACACGCGAAGGCTCAAACCGTTGCTAGCGCCGGCGCACACCTGCGAAGCCGTCAGCGACCCGGTGGCGCCGCCCTCGAATCGAAGGAGCACGGCGGCATCGTCCTCGACAGCGCGGCCATCGACATGCGTTGCCACGTCGCTGCAGATCTCCGACACAGTCAGGCCCGACACGTACGTCAGGAGATGCTCGGCGTGCGAGCCGATGTCCCCCATCACGCCCGCGCCGGCTCTGGTCGGGTCCGTCCGCCAGGCCGCCTGCTTGTGTCCGGACTGCTCCAGCGGCGTGGCCAGCCAGCCCTGGAGGTATTCGACCATCACCCGCCGCACCGGCCCGATCGCCCCAGCCTTCACCAACGCCCGAGCCTGCCGCACGAGCGGATACCCCGTGTAGTTGTAGGTCACAGCGAAGACGCGTCCCGTCGCCTCTTGCGCCGCAACGATCGCCTCGGCCAGGTCGCAATTGATCGTCAGCGGCTTGTCACAGATGACATGAAATCCGGCCTGCAACGCGGCGATTGCAGCCGCTGCGTGCATGTCGTTGGGGGCCACGATGACGACGACCTCGATCCGCTCGTCTTCGGGCAAGGCCGACTCCCCCGTCAGCAGATCCTGCCAGGTGTCGTAGGTTCGCGAGGCGGGCAATCCCAGGGCCTGACCGCTTGCCTGCGCCCGCTCAGGCGTGGATGACAATGCTCCAGCTACGAGACACATCGAGTCGTCCAGCCTTGCCGCCATGCGATGCACGCCCCCGATGAAGGCATCGCTGCCGCCGCCAATCATGCCCATTCGAATCGGTCGCTCCGCCATGCGCGGCATCGTATCGCGGGAGCCTGAACCTGGTCCCTCGCCGCCTGATCGGCCTTCCCGGCATCACAAGGGCGGATCTCCGAGGCGTGTCACACAGGCGGCGTTTCTGCCCATAGAGGTGGCGTGCAAGAACCTTGTGCCAAGGGCATAGGAGACACTCCACGAAGACCTCACTCTTCCTCGCACTCACCCTCATCACCCCCGCAGCGGCCACCGCAGCACCGTGCGGATCGAGCTTTGACAGCATGCCTGCCGGCACGGCCTTCGTCGTGCACGACAACTTTGTCGACGGCGCGCTGCGTTATGAGATCGGAGCGTTCCAGAACGGATGGGGCCTCTGGGACTTTGGTGGTCACGCCGAGGTCGACCACGCTTCGATGGCGTGCGGCGTGGGCAATGAACTCCGGCTCAACAACGCCGTGGCAATCTTCAAGTCTTCATCCGGCGCCATGAACAAGGTGTCGTTCAGATACGTCGACTGGGGCGGCAACATCAACGTCGAAATC
>CAZMPA010000084.1:0-9055 GCA_964567915.1 uncultured Isosphaeraceae bacterium
CACACACCCCCTCACCCGCTGCGCGGGAGCTCCCCCGCAAGCGAGGGAGCGGAAACGCTTCCGCGCACATCCGTCCCCCCTGGAGGGGGGACAGGCTGACGCAACCAGCCAGGGGGGAGTGGTTGACAGCATCGACAGCGACGTCGTTGGCAGCACAACGCACCCCCTCACCCGCTGCGCGGGAGCTCCCCTGCAAGCGAGGGAGCGGCGGTGCACGCCTCAGTCAGCCGAAATCACATTCGGACCCCCGCCCGCCTTCTTCTCGTAGTGCCCGTCCCCCGCTCGCTCGTACTTGGTGAACCCGAGCCGGTCGAGGTTCTTGTTACTGAGTTGCGACTTGCCTTTCATGTCTGACCACTTGCCCGCGATGTTCGGCAGCGCAGGAATCCGCGTCACCGGCTCGCCCGTCTCCGGGTGCTTCGTGAGTGGCTGCTCGCTCATGGGCTGCACGACCTCGAAGATTTCGCCTTCGGAGTCGTCTTCGGTCACGACCTGATAGAGGTAGGTGGGCATGACGCCATTCTACGCCGGGGCATCACCACCCCGCCGGCACCCCGTCCTTGCGAGGATCGCTCGCCGGCTCGATGCCCGCTTCTGTGACCTCGATGATCTGCACCTTGCCCACGGTCGGCCGCCGGCTGGTGGCGTGGCCCAACGCTTCCAGCGATTCGATCATGGCCAAGTCGGTCCATCCGTCCTCAAACTGCACGACGTCCGGAAGCCACTGGTGATGCAAGCGTGGTGCCAACAGCGCTTGCTGCGGCGACATCCCACGCAGCAGGACATTCAGCATCACCTGCAGCGTGCCGTTGATGATCCGCGGCCCGCCCGAACCGCCCGCGATCAGCCGCACGCGGTCCCGCTCGAGCACGATCGTGGGCGACATGCTGCTGAGCGGGCGTTTGCCGGGGGCGGGCGCGTTGCGATCGCTCTGCACAAGCCCAAACGCGTTGGCTTCGCCGGGCGTCGTTGCAAAGTCATCCATCTCATTGTTGAGGACGATCCCCCACTGCGGGACGGCGACCAGACTGCCGAACTCCAGATTGATCGTCTCGGTGCACGACACCGCCCAGCCGTCGTCGGTGTAGACACAGAAGTGGCTCGTTCCGGCGTCGTCCGGAGGCGGCAGCACACCCGCGGCGGCGCTGGGGCGGGCATGGTCGGCAGGAATTGCATCTGCGGCGGCATCGAGGTGCGATGGGTGTGTCATTTCGCGAACCGGAACGGCGACGTGCGTGCCGTCGGCCCCGAATCTGGCGCGGTCCGCAAAGGCGCTTCGCATTGCTTCGACGAGCAGGTGATACCAAGACGCCGTTCCGGGCTCGCCTGCGTCGACCATACGCCGGTCGAGGATGCCGAGAATCTGCTGCATAGCAACGCCGCCGCTGCTCGGTGGGGGCATCGAGATCAGCCGATAGCGATTCAGAACCACATCACGCTCAAGCGGCACTGCCCACGATGCTTCGTAGCGGTGCAAGTCGGCGCGTGTCATCACGCCGCCTGCCTGCTGCACTGCGGCCGCGATATCGCTGGCCACTTCGCCCTCGTAGAAAGCGCTCGGCCCGCGAGCGGCAATCAGCGTGAGCACCGCGGCTTGTGCCGGCTGCCGCACGATGTCACCAGGCTGTAAGCCGCCGGCTCCGCACAGGTTCGTCCAGATCCAGTCTGACGTCGGTTCCAACCGCGGCTGTTCCGCTCTCCTCGCTCGCACCCATTCGACGGCATGCAGCCACGGCGCCCCCACTTCGACACCCATGCTCGCCGCGCGAATCGCGGGCTCGAGACAGTCCGCCCATGGCAGCCGCCCCCACCGGCCATGCGCCGCCCACAGGCCGGCGACCGTGCCCGGTACCGCCACCGCCGCGCCGCCGTACCGGCTGGACGCCTCAGGATGTTCGACAAAGAATGACGGCCCGACTCCCTGAGGACAGCGTTCGCGGTAATCGATTGCCACGTTGGACCGCTCACCGCCATCGCCTGGCGTGGAGACGAGCATGAACCCGCCACCGCCCACACCGCAACTGAACGGATCAGTCACCGAGAGCGCAAAGCTCGTGGCGACGGCAGCGTCCACGGCGTTGCCACCACGCCGAAGCATCTCGACCCCAGCCGCAGAAGCAACCGCATGGTCAGTTGCGACGGCGCCGCGGGTATACGTCTCTGCGTGACTGCCCGCGGCGACCGCCGCGGCCAGCAACCACCCAAGAAGCCTCACTTGAAATGCGTCCGCACAAAGTCGACCGCCTCGCGGATCTCCGCCACGCGTCGATCGCCGCCTTCACGCTCAATCACCGCATCGACCTCTCGCGGAAGCTCCCTCGCAATCGTGAAGAACGCGTCCCAATCAACGTCGCCCTGACCCAGTGATGTCTCGGTTCCCCATTCGCCGGGTGCGGACGGCGGCTTGGCGTCCTTGAGGTGCAGGGCCGTAATGCGCGGCGCCAGCAGTTCCATCGCCCGCGTCGGATCACCCGATCCGTAGAGCAGCATATTGGCCGGGTCGAAGTTCACGCCGAGCATCGGGCGATCGATCTCGTCCAGCGCCGCCTGCAGCGTTTCGGCCGACTCCTGTCCGGTTTCCAGGGCCAGATGCACACCTTCGGCCGCAAAGACATCGGTGAGCACACGCAGGCGGTCGACCATGACACCCCGCTCAGGATCGGACGCATCGTGGGGGATGAAGCCGGCGTGCATCGTGACGATGCCGATGCCTGCGTTCGCCGCGAGCACTGCCATTGCTCGCGCCGTCGCCTCGTTGGCCTCCCACGTTCCGTCGGGCCGGATACCACCGGTCGCTTTGATGCGCTCGATCGTGCTGTAATCCTCTCCGATCGGCTGCATCATGCCGGAGAGCAGGGTCACGTCGGCCGCAATCAGGGCCGGAACCGCACCCGCCCACGCCGCGCGATCTCGCACACAGGGGGTGAGACCGAGCTGCACGGCCTCGAGCCCGGTGGCGTGGACCAGACGGACCAGATCGGCCGGATCAGCGGGTTGGAGGCTCCAGGAGGTTGTTCCGAGTCGAGCGAGCGGCATGCGAGCTTCCTTTCCACGTCGGGGGCCCGCGATCAGCAGACCTTTACACAGGATCTCCGTGGTCATGGGAGGGGTCAACGGGTACCATGCCTCCTCCGCAAAAAGACTCCCTCGCCCACCGATAGGGCCCGGATCCGACCCCATGACCATGACCCCTGCGGCCAGTTCAGCTGGCCTCGACATCCAAACCGTCGCGGCGCCCAAGGGACTGTGGCCGCGAATGGAGGCGTTCTTCAGCCGGCTGAGCACGAAGAACAACTTCTGGCACCGCGTCTGCTCTCTGATCTGGCTGCCCTATGCGTGGCGATCGGGCATCTCAATGAAGCGGCTGAACACCGGCCGCTTCACGGCGATCCTTCCGTTCAAACGCGTCAACCGCAACTGGTACAACGCGATGGCGGGCGCCGCCCTGCTCGGAAACTCCGAAGTCGCCGGCGGTATGTTCCTGTTCTCAGAAGTGGGCGTTGACTACATCGTCATCTGCAAGGAACTCAAATACCGGTTCCTCCGCCCCTGCTGTGGGCCCGCCGTGTACGACGTCGTCGATCTTGACGCCCTGCACGAGCAGATTGTTGACGCGAAGCAGTCTGGCGAGGAGTTCAACGTTGACCTTGCGATGGATGTTCGCCAGATCATGCCCAAGCGTGATCGCACGCTCCGGGTCGGCCGCTGCGACATGACCTTCCACTGCGCCCCAAAGGCGATGGTGCGGAGCCGCAGCAGCAAGAAGGCTCGAAAGCGCCGCAAACTCACGGTCTGAGGCGCGGGTGCCGCACCTCGCTCGATCCATCGGCTGGGGCTTCTATGCCGCCTCGTCGTGGACGTGGTGCATTGGCATGTTCCTGCCGGCTGTGCTCATGCAGTGGTTCGGTTGGGGCGGCTTTCTGCTGATCGCCATTCCCAACTGCATCGGTGCCGCCGCGATGGGGCTGTTGCTCGGCTCCCCCGGGGCGTCGCGTAGGTTCTGCAGACGACATCCCCTGCTCATTCGCTCATTCGAACGCATCACCATCGCCTTTCATCTGGTGTTTCTGGCTGTCATCGGCAGGTGGTTGCTGCCGGCCGGCGATGCGGGCCTTATGGCCTGGGTACTTCCGCTCGCCGGGCTGGTCGCAGCGGCAGCGCTCTCGACCGCTCCGCTGCGGTGGTGGCCCGCGATGGCCACGGCCGCGCTCGCATTTGGCCTGGTCGTCGCGATCAAGAACGCCGAATTCTGGGTCGATCCCGGATGGTGTGGAACGCGGCCGACCATTGACCTGCTCTGGTTGTCGCCTGTGTTCATCATCGGGTTTCTGCTGTGCCCCTGGCTCGACGGCCCGTTCCACCGCGCCCGGCAGGAGGTCAACGGCGCCGCCGCATCGCTCGTGCTCGGCGTGGCGTTTCTTGGCGTCCTGCTGATCACCGCGACCTACTGGCAGATCAGCCCCGAGACCGCGACGCCAATCGTTGCGACATGGATGATCGGCCAGTCCGTCTTCACGATCGCCGCCAACCTGCGAGAGTCGGCATGGGGCATTGGAAGCGACGGCCGGCCAGCGCCGTGGGGGGTGGATTGGTTCGCATTGCTGTGCATTCTGTACGTGGTACTCGCCGCAACATGGGACGGCTCAATGGATCTGTACCTGCGATGGCTGTCGCTCTATGGGGTGTTCTTCCCGGCGCTCGTGCTGGCCTGGTGCAGGCGAACGCCTCAAGCCCCGACAATCGATCAGGTGGTTCGGGTCATCGCGCTGCTGGTGGTTGCCGCAGTGCTGGGAGAGATCGGCTTCATTCACGGACCGGCCTGGGTCGGCGCGATCGCGGGCCTGCTGGCCCTGGCCGCGCCGATGGTCGCTGGCCGAAGGCGTCGCTCCGCTCCCCCGCGTGCGGGGGAGCTCCCGCGCAGCGGGTGAGGGGGTTTGTCATGCTGCCAAGGACGCAGCCGGCGATGCTGTAACACTTCCCCCCTAAGCCGCTCCGCGGCCTGTCCCCCCTCCAGGGGGGACGGGCCTCGGACCAACTACGACCCGGCAGCACCACAGCACTTCTTGTACTTCTTGCCGGACCCGCACGGGCACGGCTCGTTGCGGCCCACGACGCCCGTCGCGGCCGCGGCGGAGGCGGGGGCTCGCCTGGAGCCACCGCCAGTGCGGACGCGGCGTCCCTTGCTCGCTGCCGCTGCCGCGGCCGCCACCGCCGAACGATCGGCCTCCTGCTCTGGATCGGCTTGCGGCTGCTGCGTCGGGGACTGCTGCTGGGCTTGCTGCGGATCCCGCTGCTGCGGCTGCTGTGGCGCCTGCTGAGGCTGCCCCTCCTGCTGCGGCTTCTGTCGCACCTGCGGCTGCAATCTGGCCTTGAAGACGAGGTCGGTCACCTTGTCGCGAATCGCAATAAGCATGTCTTCGAAGAGCTTGGCACCTTCTCGCTTGAACTCGATGCGGGGATCACGCTGACTGAAACTGCGATAGCCAATCGACTCCCTCAGCTGATCCATCTGGTGCAAGTGTTCCTTCCACGATGAGTCGAGAATCTGAAGCAGAATCCACTGCTCCAGATGGGAGACCTCGGATCGCATGATGCCGCGAATGCGGTCGACAAGCGTGCCGACCGGATCGTCGGCGCAAGCGGCCAGTTCCTCTTCGGTCATGGCAGCAGCCATTGTCTCCTTGAGCCATCCATCAATCGCCTGAGGATCGGTGCCAACGGACTCAACGACCTGCGACGCCCGCGACTGGATCTTCTCATCGTCCCACGTACGAGCGATCTCCACAAGCGCCGTCCGAATCTCACGCGGATCCGTCGCCGGCAGCGAGTCCGCCGCCCATCCCACGTCATACCGGGAATTCGCCCAACTACAGAACTGCCCGATCGCCTTGGCCGGGTCCGCCTGCATGTTGGCGGTGGTCATGTCCATCGCGAAGTCGATCGGATAGCAGATCTCACGTTCGCGGTAGAGACCCTGCGCCGCTTCCAACACCACCGCCGCGGCCTCGTCTGCCTCATGTGCCTCAAGCAGACGATCGACCGAGAACTCCACGCCGAATCGCGTGGAAACCCACTGTGCCAACTCACGCTTGGGGTAGTCCTCGACCAGAAAGGCGTCGAGCGGTCCGAGATCCACGGCCTCCAGGGCCGTTTCGGCCTTGGCTTCCATGTAGTCAAACAGGGTCGGGCGGTCCATGCCTTCCAGATCGGCAACGCTCACACTCGTGCCGAAGTGGCCGTTCATCCAGGCGGCCAGCCCCTGCCAGTCATCGGCCTCCTCATCTCGTTCGGTCAACGCCCCGTCACCGAGGTCGATTTCCTCGGTCAGGAACTCGCCGATCGACACGCGAAGAATCGACATCGACTCCTCTCGCGCCAGCCGACGAATGCCGTCGTGGAGATCTTCCCGGTCCGAGGTCTTGAGCCGCGACGGCTCGATCGTCACCGACATGTGTTCGCGTACCCACTCCGAAATGCATGTGGCGGGATACAGCGGGTCGTAAAACCTCCACGCCGCGTCCAGCGATGCTTGCTCCAAGTGGTCGAAGATCAGGTCCTTGATGTTGCGGCCTTCGAGAATGCGTTGACGGGTCCCGTAGAACTCATGTCGCTGATGGTCCATGACCTCGTCGTACTCGAGGATGTTCTTGCGAACCAGGAAGTTCCGCTCCTCCACCTTGCGCTGCGCGCGGCCCACGGCCTTGCTGAGCATCGGATGCTCGATGGCGTCGCCTTCCTTCATCCCCAGACGGCTCAGCAGTTTCAGCGTGGTCGGCCCGGCGAACATCTTCATGAGCGGGTCTTCGAGGCTCAGGAAGAACCGTGACGACCCTTTGTCCCCCTGCCGGCCCGATCGGCCACGCAGCTGGTTGTCGATCCGACGCGACTCGTGCCGCTCCGTACCAACCACATGCAATCCGCCCAGGTCTTCAGATCCGTCAAAGAGACGAAGCCTGTGCAGTGTGCACGCCCCACTCTCGTCGATGGCCTCCAAAAGGGCCTCGTCGCTCATGGACTTGCCCTTCGACTCCTTGCCGTAGCAGTGCTTCTCGTACCAAGCCTCCAGCAGTGAACGCCGAACCTGGTCGTCGGACATGATCCCAACATCGCTCTTGGACAGGCCAGTCTCTCGCGCCGCCACATGCCGCAGACACTTCGCCACAATCTCATCCTCGGACATGTCCGCTGTCACGTCTGCCGGGCAGATGTCCCGACGCTTCCAGTGATCGATCAGCTCGCCGGGCGTGAATGGCTGCAACTTGATGTCAGTACCGCGGCCCGCCATGTTTGTGGCGATCATCACCGCGCCCAACTCGCCCGCGTGCTTGACAATCTCGCTCTCACGCTCGTGCTGCTCGGCGTTCAGGACCTCGTGCTTGATCGAATACCGTTTCTTCAGGAGCTCCGACACGTCTTTGGAATTCTCGACGCTCGTCGTGCCGACAAGAACCGGCCGGCCAATGTCATGGAATCTCGCCACCTCGTCGATGATCGCGTCTCGCTTATCGCCCACCGACAGGAACACGACATCGTTGTGGTCTGCCCGCTCCACCGGGACATTGGTCGGAATCACGACGACGTCGAGGCTGTAGATCTCGTAGAACTCGGTCGCCTCGGTATCAGCGGTTCCCGTCATGCCGGAGAGCCGCTCATACAACTTGAAGAAGTTCTGAATGGTGATCGTGGCCATGGTCTGCGTCTCCTGCTTGATGGGGACGCGTTCCTTCGCTTCAACCGCCTGATGCAGCCCGTCGGACCACTGCCTGCCGACCATCTTCCGCCCGGTGTTCTGGTCGACAATCACGATGCTCTCCTGGCCCTGATCATCGGGCGCGACGATGTAGTCGCGATCACGCTGGTACACGCTGTGCCCGCGGATCGCTTGCTCAAGCAGGTGCGGCATGTCGATGTTTTCACCGACGTAGAACGACCCCAGGCCGGACTCCTTCTGCGCTTCGGCGATGCCATCGTGCGTGAGCGTGGCCCGCTTCTTGTCCAGCTCGACCTCGTAGAACTGCGTGAACTTGTCGCGGGCTGACTCCAGTCTGGGCAGATCGGTCTTCCGCCCTTCAAGGCGGCTCTTCAATTCCGGAACGTCCGATCGGTCACGCGCGTTGCGGATGTCACCCTCAAGCGACGAGATGTCCACGAGGCACTTCTGGACATCCTCGTCGGCGCGGTTCCAGTCCGACTGCTTGGCGAGCAGATGGCACGCGAGCCGGTCCGCAAGTTCATAGCGAGGCTGCGTGTCATGCGCTGGTCCGGAGATGATGAGTGGTGTCCGCGCTTCGTCGATCAGGGTCGAGTCGACCTCGTCCACGATTGCGATCTGCCGCTGGCGCTGCACCTGCTCGCCCACCGACATCTTCATATTGTCCCGCAGGTAGTCGAAGCCGAACTCTGAAGTCGTCCCATAGACGACATCGCAGTGGTACATGATCTGCTTGAGTTGAGGCGGCTGCATGTGCTGGGGGTGAATCGCGCCAACCGTCATACCGAGGGCATGGAAGAACGGGAACATCCAGTCGCGGTCACGCTGCACGAGATACTCGTTCACGGTGACCAGGTGCACTTGCTTGCCCTCAATCACCGACAGATAGCAGGACAGCGGCGCCACAATGGTCTTTCCCTCGCCCGTCTTCATCTCGGCGATGCGGCCCTCGTAGAGCACCATGCCGCCGATGATCTGAACATCAAAGGGCCTGGCGCGGAATGGTGGCTTCGACTGCGGCCACACCTCGCGGACCGCGTCATACAGCGGCAGCGGAATATCCATCCACACCCAGGCGGGAACCGGCGCCGTGTTCCCCAGCAACGCATCAACGGGCGGCAACGGTTCCGCGGCATCCATAGCGGCCTTGGTCTGGTCGTACAGCGAACGGGCTTCCCCACCCAGTACATTCGGATCGAACTCCGCTTCCGGGTCGAAGATGGTCCGAATGCCCACGGCGCGGTCCATCGCCTCTCTCGCCACAGCAAAGGCCTCCGGCTGGAGGTCGCTCGTCTTCTCTCCGGCGTCGTGCCGCCGCTTGAACTCAGCGGTCTTCTCACGAAG
>CAZMPA010000085.1:0-9013 GCA_964567915.1 uncultured Isosphaeraceae bacterium
GTTGATGAGCTGTCTGGCTGGGGTTTCGGCCGCGGCGTCACGCGCGGACACCCGCGGCGCTACAACCACCGCGAGGAACACGGTGACCCCGGCAGCAATCGCGGCGGCGACGCCGGAAAAGACGGGCCGGCCCGGACCTGTTGCGGCCGATGCGGCGCCCAGCATCGCCAGTACCCACACAACGGTGGCTGGATTGTGCAGCAGCATCTCCACCTGCGCGTGCGTCAGCAGCAGAATGGCAGCTGCCAGGATGCCCCACCTCGCGGAGGAACCACGCATGGTGACCGCAGCAGCCCAGCCGAGCACCGGGAGTAGACACAGCCCCAAAACCCGAACCGCCTGCGCCCCCCCGTCCATCGCTGACCACTCGCCGCACGTCGCAGCAGCCGAGACCAGGGCCACAGACGCACCGCCGACCGCCGCCCAGCCAACTCCTGATCTTGGCGGGTCATCGTCGGCGTCCTCCACCTGATTGCCGCACCGCCACACGAGCACAAACACCAGAACAACCCACGCCAACAGACCAACGCCCCCCGCAGCCCACCAGTCAAACGCCATGGCGTGCGCCGACGTGATCTCCTCGGGCGCGCCTGGCGGTCTGTTCCGCATCCACGCATCCTGAAATCCGGCAGGGCCAACCCCCGTGCCCGGCGCCGACGCGATGACCCGCGCGGCACCCTCCGCATACTGCCCGCGGATAACAAGGCTCCGCCCGCCTGGGACGTCCATGGCGGCGGGCCCGATCAATAAAGCTGCGATCGGCGCCAAGGCCGCGCACACAGGAATGAGCACTGCCAGCCGCCTCGCCCAGACGCGTCCCATCAGCCCTCGCGCCCCCACTGCGAGGAACGCGAGCCCAATGGCCAGCGCCACCAATCCGCCAACCGAACCGGCCAGGCCGACCACTGCCGCCGACGCCCCGGTCACAACCAGCAACAGGCCGCCGACTACAGCGGGCGCGTTCCGCCGACTCGCCCCGATGAACAGACCGAGCCACACGACCGCGCAGCCAGCCAGAACGCCCCCGAACAGATTCGGGCTCGAGAACCAGCCGGATACGCCGCCGTCAAGCAGCCTGCGCTCGTAGACCAGCGCGGCCGGTGAGCCTGGTTCCAGACCAAGCGATGCAAGCGCCTCCACGCGATTGGCCTGAAACCACCCGATGGTCTCGGGGATGGTCCACCCCCACTGGACGAATCCTTGCAGCACCAGCGGACCCGTGACGGCAATCAGTACAGCGATCACCGCGCGGCGCGTGCCCGCATCCCGGCACGCATGCGACAACGCAACCGCCGCAGTGATTCCCGCGATCCAGGGCATGCCGATCTGGGCGTGATGGGTACCTCGAAGCGTCCAGAGCACCATCCAACCCAGCGGTAGCAGCCACAGCGTGAGCAGGAGCAGGTCTCCGGTCCTCCGCGCCGCCGCGGCAGCCGCAAGCGCAAGTGCAGCCAGAAAGACGATGGCCACGTCGATCCACATGACCAGAGTCGGCGACATGCCAACGGCCGGGTCGGGATCGAGCACCGGGTCAACGTCGAACCATACTTCTGGGAGCACCCGAGACAGACACCTCGCCGCGACCAGAGCCGCCACCGCAACCGCCGAGAGGCGAGCGATCACTTTGATGCTCCGGTTTCGAGAACGGCCAGTACCACCCAGACGAGCACGACCTGCCCGGCAGCCACACACGCTTGCCACGGCTCAAGGGCCGGAAGCAGCAGTCCCACACCACCTGTCAATGCAGTCAGTGACCAGATCACAAAGACCGCTCGCCGTGTGGAGAGTCCACGGTCAACAAGCCGGTGTGAGAAATGCTGGTGGTCGCCCTGAAACGGACTCCGGCCCTGCCACAATCGCAACGATGTCACCGTCACGATGTCGTAGAGCGGCACCGCCAGGATTGCCAGCGGCATCAGTGTTCCCCACCAGGCCGCGTCGCCACCTTCGGGTTCCCAGTAGGTCGTGCGAACGGTCAACACCGCGAGCGTCAGGCCAATCACAAGGGACCCGCCGTCGCCCAGAAAGATCCTGGCTGGCGACAGGTTGAAGCACAGAAATCCCGCCGTCGTACCGACGAGCACGGCGAGTGTGGCGGCGACGAACCACTGCTGTGTCGTGAGCGCCGCGATCATGAACATGCCACCGGAAATCACTGTCACGCCCGCCGTCAGGCCGTCCATGTTGTCCAGGAAGTTCATGGCGTTCGTCACGACGACGATCCACACGACCGTAACCAGCACGCTCGGTGTGATACCCAAACCGAGCGTGTCCAATTGTTGGAGCAACCGCACGTCGAAGAACGCAGCAAGCACACAGGCAATCGCGATCTGTACGCCCAGCCGGAACCACGCCGAGAGACTCTTGCGATCGTCGATGAGCCCGATCACATGCAAAATGAGCAGCCCACACGCCAGCGCCAGAGCGGTCGGGGCCGTTGACGCCAGACGTTCCGTCCAGTTCTCCAGCGATGGCACCAGACGCACGAGCAGCCCCGGCGCCACCATCGCTGCCACGCCCGTGCCCCCGATCACGGCGATGAGCGGCCAGGCAATCGCAATGCCGCCGATGTTCGGGACATCCCGTAGTTTCTTGTGGGCTCCAGCGCCCCCAGGCGAATCCATCGCGTCAAGGCGACGCCCAATGCGACACAGGGCGGCCGTCAGGAGGGCGCCGATCAGAAACGAGGCTGCCGCGAGCAGGACGACATGAACGCTCATGGGGACATCATGACCGACCGGCCGCCCCACCGCCAACTCGCGGCCGAGAAGGGGTTCTGTACCCTGCGGTGACATGAAACACGTCACCGTGTATTGCAGCTCCTCCACCCGCGTCTCCAGATCGCTGCACGATGCAGCCAGGTGCGTCGGCCGCACACTGGCCGAACGAGGCGTCGGTGTGGTTTACGGCGGAGGTGGCATCGGACTTATGGGAGAGGTCGCCGCAGGATGCCGCGAGGCCGGAGGATCGCTCACCGGCATCACGACCAGACGGCTCGTCGATCTTGAACAGGCCGATTGCGACTGCGACGAACTGGAAGTCCATGAAACCATGCGTGCGCGACGCAAGCGACTGCTGGAACTCGCCGACGGCGTGCTTGTGCTGCCCGGTGGGCTCGGCACACTCGAGGAATTCTTCGAGGCGCTGGTCGGAAGGCAACTGGCCGAGCACGGCGCGCCGATCGGGGTCGTCAACATCGATGGGGCCATGAACTCGATGCTCCTGATGCTCGACGATCTCGTGCACCATCGCTTCGTCCGCGCGTCGGCCCGCGACCTCTTCTTCGTCGAGCAGGAGCCCGTCGCCGCCGTCGACCGCCTGCTGGCGTCAAAAGGAGGTCTGGTCGACCCGACTCGCATGGTGCCGTCAGGACCCGATTGAACGCTGGTAGCCTGCGGACGTGAGCGGAACGATCGGACTCATCGCCGGAGAGGGGCAACTCCCCGTACTCGTGGCCCGCGGCATGAAGCGGCAAGGGCTCGACGTGGCATGTGTGGCATTCAGGGGCCACGCTGATCCGCAACTTGCCGATTTGTGCGACCACTGGGCGGAGGTTTCGCTGTATCGGCCCGGGGGATGGATCCGGCGACTTCGCCGGTGGCATGCGAGCGAGGCGGTCATGGTCGGACGGGTCGCCAAGACTCGCATGCACGATCCGCTGCGTTTCGTCCGGGATCTTCCCGACTGGCGCGCCATCCGACTCTGGTATCGTCGGCTTCGGCACGACCGACGCGACCACGCCGTGCTGGCCGCCGTCGCAGATGAACTTGAGAGAGGCGGAGTTTCGCTCATCGACTCGACCACGCACATTCCGGAACATCTCGCCGAAGAAGGCGTGCTCGGCTCATGCGAGCCAACCGCAGCGCAGCGGCAGGACATTGCCTTCGGCTGGCCGCTCCTGCGCGACATCGCGGCCATGGACGTCGGGCAGGCCATGGCCGTCCGGGGAGGCGACGTGATCGCTGTCGAAGCGGTGGAGGGAACCGACGAGATGATCCGCCGCGCCGGCTTGTTGTGCCGCTCGCGGGGATGGAGTCTCCTCAAGACCGCCGCCGATGCCCACGACCGACGCGCAGACGTTCCGACCATCGGCGTCGACTCCGTGCAGACGCTGGCAGATGCGGGCTGCGGGTGCATTGCCGTTGGCACCGGCCGCGTCATTCTCCTGGATCGCCCGGCCGTGCTTGCGGCGTGCGATCGCGCAGGCATCGCCGTCTTGGGGGTGGGCGACGGACCGCCAGCGTGAGTGAGTCGCCACAGCAGCCCCCACTTGCGTCCCGCGCCGGCGAGAAGATCAGACATGCGCTCGATACATTTGGCATCGACGTCACGGGCCTGCGGTGCGCCGACCTCGGCTGCAATGTCGGAGGATTCACGGATTGCCTGCTTCGGCGCGGCGCAGCATCGGTGATCGCCGTCGATACGGGCTATGGAGTTCTGGCGTGGCGGCTTCGGCAGGACGACCGCGTCGACGTCCGCGAGCGAACCAACGCGCTGCACGCCGAGCCGCCAGAGGGCGGCGTTGATCTCGCGGCGATCGACCTCGGCTGGACGCCGCAGCGGCACGCACTTCCAGCCGCCCGACGGTGGCTGGCCGACGGCGGTCAGATTGTGACGCTCGTCAAACCCCACTACGAGCTCGACGCGGAAGAACGTCGCATGCACCTCGACGGTGGTCGCCTGTGCGACGAGGTCGCGGAGACCATGCTGCAGGCGGTTCTCGCGTCTCTGGATGGGCTTGGGCTCCGCTCGCTCGGCACGACGGTTTCGCCTATCCGAGGCGGCAAAAGCAGCCGCCGCGGAGCCACGGGAAACCGTGAGTTTCTGCTCCACGCAGAAGCCTGCTGAACCGCCTGACACCGGCTCCCTGAGGGCGATTTCCAATACAATGCGGGAACATGGAATGCAGGGCCGGCCCCCCGGGCCCCCTGCCGAGGACACACGTGCATGAGTGACACAGAACGCCCCGACGAGGCAGGCGAAGAGCGGACCGAGCCGAGCAACATTGGCAACGTGATCGAACAGCGGGTCGATCAGGAACTGCACGACAGTTACCTGACCTACGCAATGAGCACGATCACAGACCGCGCGCTTCCAGACGTCCGCGACGGCCTGAAGCCGTCGCAGCGGCGCATCCTTGTGGCCATGAACGACCTCAACCTGTCGCCGGGCCGCAAGCACAGAAAGTGCGCCAAGATTTCGGGCGACACGTCCGGCAACTACCACCCCCACGGCGAGTCTGTCATCTACCCCACGCTCGTGAACATGGGCCAGGACTGGAAGATGCGTGTCCCGCTCGTGGACAAGCAGGGCAACTTCGGGTCGATCGATGGCGATCCCCCAGCTGCGATGCGATACACCGAGGCGCGGCTCACCAACGCGGCGGCCGAGTTGCTGTCTGACATCAAGCTGGACACCGTCGACTTCATCGCAAACTACGACGAGACACGCAGCGAACCGACCGTTCTGCCGGCGCGATTCCCAAACCTGCTGGTCAACGGCTCGAGCGGCATCGCCGTCGGCATGTCGTGCTCGATGCCCCCGCACAACGTCAATGAGATCTGTGATGGCATCGTCGCGGTCATCGACGACCCGTCCATCGATCTGCCGGGGCTCATGGCCATCATCCCAGGGCCCGATTTCCCCACGGGCGGCACGATTGTGGGCAGGCGAGGAATTGCCGAGGCCTACGCCACAGGGCGTGGCCGCGTCATCGTCCGCGGCAGCGTCCATCACGAGCAGATCAATGGCCGCGACTGTCTTGTCATCGACGAGATCCCCTATCAGGTCGTGCAGAACAATCTGATCGACAAGATGGTCGATGCGGCCAAGTCCGACCGCATTCAGGGCATCGCCGACATCAAAAACTTCTCCGGCAAAAAGCACCGGACGCGTATCGTGGTGCAGCTCAAGCGAGGTGCCGATCCGGACGTGGTCGAACGGCAGATTCGCCAGTTCACGCCTCTGCAGAGCACTGTGTCGATCATCAACATCGCGCTCGACCGAGGCCGGCCGAGAACGATGGGCATACGACAACTCATCGACTGTTTCATCGGCCACCGACGCGACGTCGTCCGGCGACGCACAGAGCACTTGCTGCGAGAAGCCAAAAAACAGGCGCACCGGCTGGAAGGACTTATTCTCGCCGTCTGCGATATCGACGAAGTCATCGCGCTCATTCGGTCCAGTCGCACGCGGGAAGAGGCCATCGCCAAACTCGTCGAGCGAAGATTCCGCATCGCATCCGACCACCCGTACTCAGCGACGATTCCGGCGATGCTGCTCGACCAATGCCGCAGCGACGACGGGACGGCGCTCTCACGGGTTCAGGCCGAGGCCATCGGCGCCATGCGGCTCATCCAGCTCACGGGGCTCGAGATCGAAAAGCTCGTCTCCGACTACACGGCACTTGTGCAGAAGATCGAGGAGTTGGAGCTCATCCTTTCGGATCCCCAGCGAATCCTCGACATCATCCGCGAAGACTGCGTTGAGATTCGTGAGTCCTACGGCACCGACCGCAAGACCCGCATCGAAGACAGCGAAGTCGACGACTACAACATTGGCGACCTCATTCCAGAACACCATGTGGTCGTGACCGTGACGCATCGCGGGTACATCAAGCGGCTCCCAACCGACACCTATCGCGAGCAGGGTCGGGGTGGACGCGGTGTCAAGAGCGGGCAACTCGCCGAGGACGACTTCACCGAGCTCCTGTTTACCGCGAACTCGCACGCCGACCTGCTGTGCTTCACAAGCCTCGGCCGCGTGTTCAAGCTCAAAGTGTGGCAGATTCCAGAAGGCTCCCGAACCGGCAAGGGCCGCGCCATTGTCAACCTGCTCCGGCTCCGGGATAGCGAACAAGTCGTGGCGTGCCTGCCCATTGATGACTTTGAGAAGGGCGAGAACTTCCTCCTGTTCGCCACGAAGCTCGGCAAGGTGAAACGCACCGCGCTGCGCGACTACCGCAATGTCAATGTCTCCGGAATCAACGCCGTCAACCTCCGTGACGGAGACGACCTGATCGGCGTCGTTCACACCAACGGAGAGAACCACATTCTGCTTGCCACGGCCAGCGGCATGTCGATTCGATTCCAGGAGGCCGACGCCCGCGTGATGGGCCGGACGGCGGCAGGTGTGAAGGGCATTGATCTGGCGGCCGGCGACGAAGTCGTGGGCCTCGTGCGGGTCGATGATGACGCGGATCTGCTCACGGTCACGACCAACGGATACGGCAAACGGACCGCCATGGAGGAGTACCTCGTGCACTCCGAAGACGGGTCCACCCGCACACAAGGCCGCGGAGGCAAGGGCCGACGCGACATCCGCACAGCAGGCCGCAATGGACCCGTCGTCACCATTCGCAATGTCCACGACACCGACGGCATGGTTCTGGCGAGCGAAAGTGGCATGCTCGTCCGCATTCCTGCCGGTTCGATCAGCAGATTTGGCCGCAATACACAGGGTGTACGGCTGGTCAATCTGAAGGACGGAGATCGCCTGATCGCCGCAGCGAAGATCGAAGACGACGAAGAAGGCGATTCCTGACTCAAGTGCGTTCGCCCAACCGCCCCCTGCCTGTACCATCGGGCGAGCCCCGCAGGAGCCATACGGCATGCCTCTCAAGTCCTGGTCCGACACCATCATGATCGCCGAGCTCTCCGACGAACCAATGTTCTCGGAGGACATGGACGCGCTCATCGACCGAATCGACGAGATTCGACACAACGGAGACGATGGCGTCCCGCACGTCATCGTCGAGTTTGCAAACGTGGGCAGTGTGAACTCCTCGAATCTGGGAAGCCTGCTTCGTCTTCGCAAGGTCCTCGAGTCGTGCGACCGCCGACTGCTCATCTGCGGCGTCGGCGACACCATCTGGTCGGCCATGATTGCAACAGGCCTCGATCGCATCTTCTCCTTCGCGTCCGATGTCACGACGGCGCTTGCTGAGATTCAACTCGGCATCGGCCCAGGGAGCGGCGTCGAGGCGACCGAGGGCTGATCCGTGCTGCGGCTTCGTCGAGCCGATCCAGACATGCGCATCGAGTTGATGCCGCTCATCGACGTCATCTTCCTCATCTTGACTTTCTTTGTCTACGCCATGGTGCTCATGGTCCGAGTGGACATGGTGCCCGTGCCACTGGAGTCGTACGGATCGGGCGAGTCCACCGAGCCCGACCCCGCTGTCGCCATCACGCTCAAACTCGACGGAACTGTGTGGGTCGGTCAGGAACAGACTGGACTCGATGGAATGCTTGAAGGCATTGAGGCCGCCCGATCGACAGCGCCCGAGACCGTGATCTACCTCGCGCTGGAAGCGGGTGACGGACTGACTGACCGGGGACCGCTGCTCACCGCCGCTTGGGATCGGCTGCACAAGGCGGGGATCGACATCAAACTTGTGGGCCAGCCCAATGGCGGCGGCCCGTGAACAGCAAGCGCGGCCGCCTGGCCGTATCGTTCATCGCGTCGATCGGGATCAACGTGCTGGTCATCATCCCAATGCTCGCGAGCGACCTCGGCGCGGCAGGCACCACGGAGGACCTCGGCGAGGTCGTGACCATCCCTGACTTCCAGGACCAGCCAAATCCTGACGAGGTCAAACTGGGAATCGACGAGTCGGATGCATCCACGCTCACGTGGATTGGCTATGAGCAGTATCAGGAGCACATGGCTCGCCTCGCCGAACTCGATCAGGCGCAGTTCCAGATCGGTGGCGGCGCAACAGGTGGAGGTGGATCGCCAAACCCACCAGCGCCCGAGCCCCGCCCACCCACACCGGAGACGCCACCAAGCCAGCCAGCCCCCGAACCGGCGCCAGACACACAAGCCGAGCCGCTGCCCCAGCAGCCTCCGCTGCCCGAGTTTCCTTCGCCCGACCTCCCCAAGCCCGCCGACACCGATGCCACCGGCACCCTCAGAGACTCGGGCAAGCACCTCGCCAGACAGTTCCTGCTGCACCACTACCCCGATGCTGATGTGCGCCAGCAGATCGAGGCGCGCTCCATCGACCTCG
>CAZMPA010000086.1:0-8922 GCA_964567915.1 uncultured Isosphaeraceae bacterium
ATCGACGATCTTGAGGCGCGGATCTTGACCATCCGCGACTCTCTTTGACTACGACGCCAAGGTTCAGCGCCGAGACGATCTCCAGACCCAAATGGGCGAGGCCGACTTCTGGAACAGCCAGGACGCCGCGCAGAAGGTGATCGGCGAGTACCGCATGCTCAAGGCCCAGACCGAAGGCCTTGAAGACATCATCGCGGTGTTCGAAGACGCCACCGTCGGATACGAACTGGCCAGAGAGGCCGATGACGCGGACCTGCTCGCCGAAGCAGATGACTCGCTGTACCGACTGACGGGGAAGATGGAGAAGGTCGAACTCCAGTCGCTCCTCAGTGGCCCCCACGACCACCGCGACTGTTTCGTCGCCATTCAGGCGGGCGACGGTGGCAATGACGCCGATGACTGGGCGTCGATGCTCGACCGCATGTACACGACATGGTGGGACAAACAAGGATGGAAGTACGAGCAGATCAGCCTTGTGCACGGCACCGAGGTTGGCATCAGCGGCGTGTCATATCTCGTCAAGGGGCCACTCTCATACGGCTACATGTCATGCGAGCGCGGCACGCATCGCCTGGCGAGGGTGAGTCCGTTCAACTCACAGGGGAAACGTCAGACTTCGTTCTGCACCGTCGACGTCACGCCCGAGTTCGAAGAAGAAGATGTTGAGATTGATGAGAACGACATCGAACTCACAACCTACGCCCGATCGTCCGGACCGGGTGGACAGAACGTCAACAAGGTGGCCTCAGCCGTCCGCATCGTGCACAAACCGACCGGCATCATGGTCGTGTCGTCCACCCACAAAGCGCAACTTCAAAACCGCAAGCAGTGCATGCGTATCCTGCAGGCCAAACTTGAACAGATCGAAGAGGACCGCCGCCAGGCCGAACTCGACGCAGCGACGGGTGGCAAGGTTGATCGGGGCTGGGGCTCGCAGATCCGCTCGTACGTCATCTACGACAACCGCGTGAAGGACCACCGAACCGGCCACGAAGTCGGCAACCCGCAGAGCGTGCTCGACGGCGATCTCGATGGTTTCATCGACGCAGAACTGAAACGCCGCCGCGCTGCAAAGGGCTGAAACGGCTGGCAGATTTGAGAAACTCGCTTGTGCCCGGTGGTTGCCACTGCTCCGTCATCGTCTATGATGGCCTCGTCGGAGGGCGTCGTGACGGGGACTTCGAGCATGTATCGGATTTGGATCTCCGGGATTCTGGTACTGACGTGCAGCCCGCTGCTTGCGAGCGGTGCCATCAGAACTGTCGATGACGATCTGGCCGATTATTCTCAGGCCGAACACTCATCTATTCAAGAGGCGATCGATGTCGCATTCGATGGCGACCTCATTCTGGTGCATCCCGGCGATTACACAGGAAGTGGCGACGCGGTCGTCAACACACTCGGCAAGGCTGTCACGATCCGAGCCACTGACGGCCCGGAAGTCACACTGATTCGAGGCGAGGTGAGCCGCCGCGGCATCCAGTGTTCGTCGGGCGAACAATCAACAACACTGATTGAGGGCTTCACAATCACCAATTGCCATGCACCAACCGGTGGCGGCATCTCGTGCACAAACGCAAGCCACCCCACCTTCCTCAACTGCGTCGTGATTGCCAACATCGCTTCGCTTGGGGGTGGCATTCATTGCGGCAGCGGGAGTAGCCCAATATTTTCAGAGTGTGCCATCTCAGACAACATCGCATCCGGCGTTCCAGGGCACGGCGCTGGCATCGCCTGCGACGGCGGCAGCGAGGCGATGCTGATCGAATGCCTTCTCAGTGGCAATCTCGCCGCCAAAGATGGTGGAGGCCTCCATGTTCAGGATGCCTGGCCCATCCTGTTGGGCTGCGTCGTGCGAGGCAATCAGGCAACTTCCAACGGGGGCGGTATGTCGTGGTCAGCCACAAACTCACTGCTCGGCCCGCCCGCCTCTTCCGGCGCGACTGCTCTAGTCAGCCAATGTGACGTTCTGGACAATACGGCGACGGTTTGTGGAGGCGGCGCCCACTTCCTCCACAGCCACATTGGCCTGGAAAACGTTGTGTTTCGCGGCAATTCGGCCACGGGTGGCGGTGGTATCAGTTGCTATTACAGCGGGCCTCGCCTGACCGCGTGCCGCATCGTCGCCAACACTGGTGTCGGCCCCGGCAGTTCCGGAGGCGGCGCACACTGCTTTGGCTCATCCTCGCCCTTGTTCACAAATTGCGTCATCTCCAATAACGGCTCGGAAGGACGCGGCGGAGGCGTCAGCTGCAGGGACGGGGGCAACCCAATCCTGGCCCAGTGCACAATCGCTGACAATCACGCCACTGACCTGGGCGGGGGTGTTCACAGTGACAACGCCACCGCGACGCTCACCGACTCAATGCTCTGCGGCAATGAGCCTTCTCACCTGAGCGGCCCATGGAATGGATCCGGCAACACGCTCGCCGACGTATGCATCGATTCCTGCCCCGACGCAACGCACGACGGAAGTGTCAACGTGCGAGATCTCCTCTACCTTCTGCAAGCCTGGTACGGCACCGACGAAAATGCTGACTTCAACGATGACGGGATCGTTGACATCAGCGACCTCGCCGCTGCGATGGAGGGCTGGGGACCGTGTGTGTGAACCAACCTCACCTCGGCGCGGCGGCATTGCCGCCACTGAGAATGAGTCCCACGTTGGCGCCCGCGGGAATCGGGCAGTCTGCGTGAAGGGCCGCGGCGAGCACGGTCGCGCTGCTTGGCTCCACCCAGAGTTTGGCCCGCTCGAGCAGCAGTGTTCTCGCGGCAATCACTTCGTCGTCCGTGACTGTGACGATGGCTTTGAGGTGATCGCGAAGAATGCCAAAGGTCCGATCGCTCAGACTCGTGAGCAGCCCGTCGCAGATTGTCTCAGGCGAGGTCTGGGGAATCAGACGCCTCGCGGCGAGTGACCGGGCCGCGTCATCGGCGCCGCTCGGCTCCACGCCCACAAGCATGGCCTGCGGCAGCATGGCCCGCGTGGCGATACAGGTTCCGGACATGAGTCCCCCGCCGCCCACCGGCGCCAGCACAGCATCGAGCGTGATGCCCTCCGCGGAGAGGTCCTCAATGAGTTCCTTCGCCGCGGTGCCCTGCCCAGCGATGATGCGGTCGTCGTCGTAGGGATGCACGAAGATCGCCCCGGTGTCGGCGATGACCCGCTGGGCCGTCGTCTCCCTCGCTTCGAGCGTCGGGTCGCACTCAACGACGGTCGCGCCGTATCCCTCAACCGCCGCTCGCTTGACGGCTGGCGCCGAACTTGGCATGACAATCCACGCCGGGATGCCCCGCTCACACGCGGCTCTGGCCAGCGCCTGCGCGTGGTTGCCGCTGGAATGCGTGCACACGCCACGTGCCGCTTCATCCTCCGAGAGGCTGAGCACGACATTGCTCGCGCCTCGAAACTTGAAGGCCCCCACACGCTGAAACTGCTCGCACTTGAAGAAGAGTTTCCGATCACTGAGTTGGTCAAGTGTTTGACAGGTCAGGACGGGCGTGCGATGCACCACACTGCCGATCCGCTCGTGGGCGGCGCAGATGTCGGCAAATGTCGGGCTGGGCGACATCAGCTGGCGAGGGAAGAGCGTCCCGGCTCGTTCGGGTTTGCCAGAAAGTGCGCGCCGCTCATGCGTCACGCTCCCTGAGCACGAAGGAACACGGCCCAAGCCGGCAGGATGTTCCGCAGAACGAATCGCCGCTGCTGCGTCATGTTGCCCGTGAGGTCGCGAAGACTGTTGCGATGCGCTTTGGCATCTCCCTGCCATGGGCCCGGGATGGCGCATCGGAGTGTCGGAAAGCCCGCGTACTCAAAGAAGGCGAGCGTCCCGCCCGGCGCGAGCAGATCAACCAGCTGTTGAAGAATGCGGGATGCAACGCTGGGAGGAAACGAATTGAAAGGAAGGCCGCACACAATCGTGGAGTAGCCCGGATCGAGCGACGCGTCTTCGATGCACCCTTCAATCACGGTCGCGGTGCGGTCTTGGGTGCGGCCTGACCAGGGACCGACAATCTTGGAGCGAAGCCGATCACAGAACTTGGGATTCAGCTCGACAATATCCGCCGACCCACCCGGTCCAAGTCGATCAAGAATGTGACCCGTAAAGGCTCCGGTGCCGGCGCCAACTTCAAGCACCCGTTGCGACGACGCCTGCTGGCCGATCGGATCGGTCATGGCGCGGGCGAGATACCGCCCGGACGCGGCAATGGCGCCAACTTCCTTACGCCTCCGAAGTGCTTCGATGAAGAACCGCGGCATCGGTGATAAGTCAGGCCGAGGCCTTGCAGGCGGTGGTCGAGGCCTCTGACCGCTCGACGAGCGTGTCGAAGGTGGCCGGATCCTCGATGGCGATCTGGCTGAGCATTTTCCTGTTCAACCCGATGCCGGCCTTCGACAGGCCATTCATAAACCTGCTGTACCGCGTGCCACGCATGCGGCAGGCTGCCGAGATGCGAGTGATCCAGAGACGGCGGAAGTCGCGGCGGCGATTGCGGCGGTCGCGGTAGGCGTACTGGCCAGCGCGGATCAGCGCAACCTTGGCCTGCTGCTTGTGGCGGTGTTTGGTGCCCCAGTAGCCCCGGGCGGCGCGGAGAATGCGCTTCCGAGCCTTGACGGTGGCTGCTCCCTTACGAACGCGTGGCATGATCTCACTCCTTGCCGAGTCGGGGGACCGGGGTATCCGGCCGCTTCACCCGATCACGGATCGTGGTTCAGTTCTCGCCGCCTTCGGTCGCGGCGCCCGAGTCCGTCGCGACGATGCGGCGGTGCAGCATGCGTGCGGCTCGATTGACGTCCGCCGCGTGGGCGTACTTGGCTCTGCGATAAGACCGCATGAGTTCACCGGACTTGTGACTCCGGAGGTGGCGGCCAAAGGCGGGCTTGGACTTCACGCGACCGGACTTGGTGATCCGAATCCGCTTGAGGAGTCCCTTGTTGGGCTTGTTCTTCGGCATGTGCAACTACTCCGTGGGTCCGACGCCCCGATTGGGCGAGCCGCGGAGTGTAGCAGGAAGCGGTTGGTGCTGGAAGCCCCACTGCAGGGCTGGATGGGCCGCAGCCAGCGGTCAATGGGCCAGAAACAGCTCGATCGGGGCCGGACCAGGCTCCGGTTCCACGCCCCAGATGCGGTCCCCGCCGACATGCTCGGCAGGAAGGTCCTCGGTGTGCCCGTCCGAATACAGCACGCTCGGCCGATCAACCAGGCGTGCGTGCCACCGAATGTCATCCATGGACTCGTCGTAGCCCTTGCCTGAGAGCAGGCCCGCCAGAGCGGGATTGCGATCGCCCGCCAGAATCACCTGCCCGTGGGCGAGGTGGGGCTCATGGCCAGCGGCGAGTACGGCAAATGAGAAACCGCCGCGGCCGGCGCCCGGCCGACGTGGGTTTCGCAAGCACCGTGGATCGCAGAAGTCCTGCGCGGCGACCGTGTTGAGGTCGATCATCCTGGCAGGTCCGCCCGACAGCAATCGCTCCACCGGTTCGCTCGCGTCCTTGAGTGGTGTGTCGCCAGTTGAGTCCCGAAAGGCCGCCAGACCGGCGTGCAGGTCGCCGAGGTTGCTTCTCGCGCCCGCCGACATGGACTGGTCGCGGGCCGTTGTGCCGAACGACCAGATGGTCGCCGTTGCCATCGCCAGTACCGCCGCTACGGCGAGCGCCTCGGCAATTCGGAACCGGAGGCCGCGACCCATCATGACCGGATGACTGTCCATCCGCATGCGGTCCCGGCGGTCGTCCTCGGCGCGGCGGATGCGGGCCATGGTGGCGTCGACGAGCGTCTGCTGATCTTCGGCACTCAGGTCTTCGGCCGGATACTCGTCAAGCAGCGAGAGTAGCGCCGAAGCGGCCTCCCCTCGCTGTCTCATGTCCCCTTCGAGTTCGGTCGCGATCGAGGGGTCGAAGCCGTCGATTGCGAGATGGTCAAGCACCGCGGCATCGGCCGCGGACATCGTGACAGGATTTTCCTGCTGATCGGTCATTGGGGCGTGGTCTCTTCTTCGCCTTCGGCGGCAGCTGTCCAAGCGCGAGCAAACGCCGCCACCGCAGCATGCAGCCTGCTCTTGACTGTGCCGAGGGGAATCTGCAAGGTCTCGGCGATTTGGTTGTAACTCATCTTCTGGAAGTAGCTCAGCAGGATGATCTCGCGGAGGTGATGCGGCATTGTGTCCACCGCCTCCCGCACGCGGCCCGCCAGTTCGGCCCGCTCCAGCCCCTCGGTCGGGGGTGCCGACTCGCCCTCAAGCAGGTCGATCACGCCGCCAGAGTCTCCGTCCCGGCCGATGGGCGCATCCAGTGACATGGCTTTGCGGCGGGACTGCCGTCGGTGCCAGTCACGAGCCTTGTTGACCGCGATCGTGTACAGCCATGGCTTGAACCGCCGGGCGAGATCGAAGGTGTGGGCCGACTGGTGCACCTGGAGGAATGCCTCCTGAAAGATGTCGTCGGCCGTCGTCCGCGATCCGGTCACCCGGGCCAGATAGGGGACGAGTTCCCGCGAGTATCGCCGCACGAGCGCCGGAAATGCGTCCTCGTCGCCAGCCAAATGCGCCTCCAGGAGGGCCTCGTCGCTTTGGGTGGACACCGATTGCACCGCCACTGGGCACTCCATGACCGCGCGGTGCGGTCGGCCTGTAAGCAGCGCCCGAGCCTCCTCAAGCACCGCACGGCCGATCATAGCCGGTGCGTCTGCCAGTGGACAGACCGACACCATGGGCTGCATCTCAACTGCAAGCATCCCATCGATACATGCCTGCCCCGGGCCAGGTTCTGTCATTCCTCGAAAAGGTGGTCAGATGGGCGCGACCGCCCCGGTGCTACCATCCCACGCCATGGGAGTACCAATCAGCCAGATGTGGACCGTGGCCAGCTACGTCCTTGGGCAGCGGCTCAAAGGGCGGCGGCAATATCCGCTGGTGCTCATGCTGGAGCCGCTGTACCGGTGCAACCTCGCGTGCGCGGGTTGCGGCAAGATTCAGTATCCGGCCCACATTCTTCGCAAGGACATGCCGCTCGAGGATGCACTCAAGGCCGTCGACGACTGCGGCGCCCCAATGGTGTCCATTCCCGGCGGCGAGCCACTGCTGTATGAACACATCCGCGAACTGGTCGACGAACTCGTCAAACGCAAGAAGTACATCTATCTGTGCACGAACGCCATCCTGCTGAAGGAAAAACTGGAGGCCGGCTGGTTTCAGCCCACCAAGTACCTGACCTTCTCAGTGCACATGGACGGCCCAAAGGACGACCACGACTTTGCGGTCTGCCGCGACGGCACCTACGACAAAGCGATCGCTGGCATCAACAAGGCCGTCCAGATGGGCTTCCGCGTGACGACCAACACAACCCTCTTCGACGGCGCCGATCCAAACGCTATTCGAGTGTTCTTTGACCAGATGATGGACGCAGGCGTCGAGGGCATGATGCTCAGTCCGGGTTACGCCTACGAGGCGGCGGCGGACCAGTCCAACTTTCTCGGCCGCAAGAACACCAACGACCTCTTTGACATGCTGCTCTCGAACCGGAAGAAACGCTGGCGATTCAATCAATCACCGCTGTTCCTTGAGTTTCTCATGGGCAAGCGGCAGTACGACTGCACGCCCTGGGGCAACCCGACCTACTGCCTCTTCGGCTGGCAGAAGCCCTGCTATCTCCTGGCCGACGGGTACGTGGACACGTTTGAAGAGTTGATGGCCGAGACGGCGTGGGCCGACTACGGCTTTGAGTCCGGCAATCCAAAGTGCGGGAACTGCATGGTGCACAGCGGCTACGAAGCAACCGCCGTGGACCACACGTTTGCAAGCATCGGCGGGCTCTGGGGCACCATCAAAGCAATGATGTTCAGCACGTATCCCAGCCGGCAGGCAGCGCAGGCCCTGGAAGACGAGAAGCAGAAGCCGCACGGACCCGAGGTGCACCTCGTGCAGCTTGGTCTTGATGTGGACGCGCTCAAACGAGCCAGACAGCAGCAGCCCGAACCGGCAACGGCTTCGGCGTAGGGGGCGACATGCATTGGTGGGTCCATGAGGTGTACAGCAGCTTGGGCATGGTCGCCCTGCTGAGTTGGGTGTTCTGGGTGCTCTTCTCGATCACGCTGCATGAGCTCGCGCACGGCTGGGCGGCCATCTGGGAGGGTGACAGCACGCCGATCGAAACCGGTCACATGACAGGCAACCCCGTCGTACATATGGGGGGGTTCTCACTCATCGTCTTTGCGCTGATCGGCGTCGCCTGGGGCTTGATGCCGGTCTCACCGGGCAGGTTCAGGCACCGACGCTGGGGCGACGCCATCGTCGCAGCGGCCGGGCCGCTCATGAACCTTGCGCTCGCCGCCGTCTGCCTGACAACACTGGGGCTCTGGATGCGGATCGATCCGTCCATGCCGCTCCCGGCCATCTGGGCGCCGGACGGCGCTGTGTCACCGCTTGTGCCCGCATTTCAGAAGAACGCCGGGCTGTTTCTGGCGTTTGGTGGGTGGCTGAATCTCGTGCTCTTTGCGCTCAACCTGCTCCCGATTCCACCGCTCGATGGCTCACGCATCCTCGCGGCCTGCTCCCGGACGATCCGTCAGCTCTACCACCACCCCAATGCGGGACTGGCGGGGCTGGTGTTCTTCTTCCTGATCGTGACCACCAACATCTTTGATTGGGCGTTCATGGCCCTCAACATGATTGCCGACCACTACGTGGTCCTGATCGCGACCGCGGGCTCATAGAACCGCGGCCCGAGCAGGGAGCCCGGACCGCGGAAGTCAATGCGCCTTGCCGGATTGATCAGTCGTGGTCGTGTCCATGGTGATCGTGACCATGGTGGTCATGTCCATGATGATCATGGTCGTGCCCGTGATCGTCGTCGTCTTCTCGCTCGTAGATGATCTCCATGACCTTGAACTCGCGGCCATTTGCGTCCTTCATGTACATGGTCGA
>CAZMPA010000087.1:0-4675 GCA_964567915.1 uncultured Isosphaeraceae bacterium
TGGTCGCCATCGAGTTTCAGGGCGAGATTGATGCGGCGGTCGACGGAGCGATTGACGTGGCCCACCTTGGCCTTCTGGCGGCGTCATGGGGTGGTGAGTCGCGGGTCCGCGGGGACGCGCGGCTGCTGACGCTCGAATTCGCAGGGCTCGACGGCCGCACGGTGCGTACGCGGCAGCAACTGGCCGCGTGCCGCGATGCAGTATGGGGCTCGATCGCGGCCGGCGCCGCTGATGCCGGAAGTGTGCTGTCTGCTGTGTGGACCCAGGTATCGCCGCTGCAAGTTGCGATCGAAGCGATGCCGGAGGCCAGCGGATTGGCCGCCGAACTCCGGGGCGTGCTGGCCCGGGTGCTCACATCGCTCTTCCCATCCGAAATGCATCCGGGCTGGGCGAAGCATGTGCCTGGCTGGCTGGAGGTGGCCGGCCGCCGCGCGAGCCGTCGACGCGGGCGGGATGAAGACCTTGCAGGGTGGGACAGGCAGGTTGACCGGAGCCTCGTCGGAAGGGCTGACATTGGCCCGAGCCTTGCGCAGATGATCTGCCTGCTCGAAGCGTGGCGTGCGGCTCGTCACGGCGGGCCGCCGAGCGTTCGCGTGTCGCCGGACGTGCTCAGGCAGCAGTGGGCTGCCGTGATGCGAGATGGGTGATCAGTTCGTCTTGGCTGGTTCGTGCAACGGCCGTCGGCCCACGGAGTAATACGCAAAGCCGATGTTGTGCAGGTCGTCGTCGTGCCAGACGTTTCGGCCGTCGAAGACGACCGCGGATGCGAGTTTGGCCTTGATCTGCTCGAAGTCGGGCGTTCGGAACTCATCCCACTCGGTACAGAGGACGAGCGCCGAGCAATCTTTGAGGCACTCGTACATGTCGTCGATGTAGTCGATGTCGAGGCCGTACTCCGGGAAGGTTTTCCTGGCGATGGGGTCAAACGCCTTGACGGAGGCGCCGCGGCGAAGCAGCTCCTCGATGATTGTCTTGGCAGGTGCCTCGCGGACGTCGTCGGTGCGTGGCTTGAACGCCAGGCCCCACAGGGCGAAGGTCTTGCCTGAGAGATCCTCGCCGAAGTGGCTGAGGATCCGCGCGAGGAACCAGTGACGCTGTTGTTGATTGACCTCGTGCACTGCCTCATTGAGCAGGCAGGGAAGGCCGGAATCCTGCCCCATCTCGATGACGGCAAGCGTGTCCTTCGGAAAGCATGAGCCTCCGTATCCAAGTCCGGGGAACAGGAACTTGTCGCCGATTCGCTTGTCGGCGCACATGCCCTCTCGGACGCGGGCGATGTCGGCGCCAAAGTGCTCGGCCAGCCGGGCGATCTCATTGATGAACGAGATTTTGCAGGCGAGCATCGCGTTGCTTGCGTACTTGACCATCTCGGAGGACTCGACGTCCATGAACATGAGTGGGTTCGACTGGGTGACGTAGGGTTCGTACAACTTCGTCAGCAAGGCGCGGCCACGCTCGCTCTCGACTCCGCACACAACGCGGTCCGGGTGCTGGAAGTCCTGGATGGCGTCGCCTTCCTTGAGGAACTCGGGATTGTCGGCAACCGAGAACGGCTTGCTGGTGACGCTTGCAATCACGTCGCGGACCTTGGCGGTCGTGCCGACCGGGACGGTCGACTTGACGACAATGACGGGGTCCTCTACTGAGCACACGCCAGACTCGATCGCTTCACCAATGTCTCTGGCGACTGCCATGACGGCCGAGAGATCGGAGCGGCCGTCCGGGCCGGTTGGCGTGCCCACGCAGATAAAGATGAGCTCGCCGTCGGCGTAGGCTTCGTCTCGGTCGCCCGTGAAATGCAAGCGGCCGCCCTTGATATTGAGCGTCATCAGTTCGGAGAGCCCCGGCTCGAAGATTGGGCACTCGCCCCGCAACATCATGGCGACCCGATCCGGATTGATGTCCAGGCAGGTGATCTGATTCCCGGTGTTGGCAAAGCAGGTTCCGGTAACGAGACCCACGTAACCGCTTCCGACGATGGTGAGATGCATGGTGCAGAATCCTCTTTCCAGAAAGGGGGCGAGAACGCGGCATGGTATCAGGCATGCCGGGGGATTCGATGCCTACATCGACGCGATCAACCGCTCGGTTTCGAGGATTCTGGACTTCAGGCGAAGGTGAGGGGTGTCCAGATCACGTGCACCGGAGTAGCCCCCGAGGTCGCTCGCTCCGACTACCCGGTGGCATGGCGTCAGCAGCGACATTGGGTTGTTTCGCATTGCCGAGCCAGCCGCCCGCGCGGCGCCGGGCCGACCCGCCATGGCGGCGAGTTCGCCGTAGGTTCTGGTCTCGCCAAGTGGAATGCGCCTGCAGGCGGCCCAGCACGCGGTTTGAAAGGGTGGACCGCTCGGAACGTCCAGAGGGGGCGGTCCGACGGGCCCGATCAGGCACGCATGCACCCAGGCGACGACATCGGGCAGCAGGTCGGCTTGTCTGGTTCCGCGTCGAGGCTGCTCGTGCAGGCTGGCGAATTCGACGGTGATATCCGCGGCGTCCGCCGTGATCATCACTTCGCCAAGCGGTGTTTCAACACTCGCCCATGTTGCCGTCATAGGTGGATGGGCCAGCCAGGCCGACTCCTCAGTGGGGAAGGGGATGCGCGTCGCACATGGCGTGGACGTCCGCGCGGACGGCGGCCGCCTCGTCGGCGTCGCCCTTGGAGTCCATGACGCGGTCCAGCATGGCCGCGACCTGCACCATGTCAGCGGTGCCGAGCCCGCGGGTCGTCAGGGCTGCAGTGCCGAGCCGAAGACCGCTGGTGACCATCGGCGGGCGGGGGTCGTTCGGAATGCCGTTCTTGTTCGTGATGATGCCCGCCGCCTCGAGCCACCGCTCCGCGTCAGCGCCGGTGAGGTCCGCATCCCGGGGCTGCAGGTCCACCAATAGCAGGTGATTGTCCGTACCGCCGGTGCACAGCCGGTACCCGTGCGACACCAGCGCGTCGGCGAAGGCTTTGGCGTTGGCAACGACATCGGCAGCGTATTGCTTGAAGTCGGGACGGAGGGCCTCTCCGAATGCAACAGCCTTGGCAGTGATGGCGTGCATCAGGGGGCCGCCCTGAGAGCCGGGGAAGACCTTGCGGTCGACCTTCCTGGCAATGTCCTCATCGTCGCTGAGGATCAGTCCGCCACGGGGCCCCCGCAGCGTTTTGTGAGTCGTCGTCGTCACGATGTGGGCGTGCGGGAACGGGGACGCGTGCGCGTCGCCCGCGACGAGACCGGCGATGTGCGCGATGTCGGCCATCAGTATGGCGCCGACGTCGTCGGCGATGGCGCGGAACGCGGCGAAGTCGATCGCCCGCGGGTAGGCCGAGTAGCCGCAGATGATCATCTGCGGTTTGACTTCCTTTGCTCTGGCCGCGATGGCGTCGTAGTCGAGTCGCTCCGTGTCCGGATCGACGTCGTAGTCGTGAATTTCGTAGAACGTGCCTGAGAAGTTTGGTTTGAGTCCATGACTCAGGTGCCCCCCCGACTTGATCGGAAGCGACAGAATGCGGTCGCCCGGCTTGCACATGGCCATGAATGCCGCGATGTTCGCGTTGGCGCCGCAGTGTGGTTGCACGTTTGCGTATCCACACCCGAAGAGTTCCTTGGCTCGATCACGTGCGAGATCCTCTGCCGTGTCGTGATGCTCGCAGCCGCCGTAATACCGCTTGCCCGGGTAGCCCTCTGCATACTTGTTGGTCATCCACGTGCCCATGGCATGCATGACCGCCGTGCTGACGTGGTTCTCCGAGGCTATGAGTTCGAGCGTTCCGGCCTGTCTGGCGGCCTCGGCTCGGAGGAGCGAGGCGACCGGTGGGTCGGCCTGATCGAGCAGGGCGAGCAGATCGTGTGAGATGGCGTCGAGCGGGGCGTGATCGGTCGTAGTCATGGGGGGAATCGTACGTTGAATCACGCCCGCTGTATGGTCCCGGCTTGTCGCCCGACCCGATTCACATCGTGCTGCTGTCTCCGGAGATTCCTAACAACACAGGCACTATCGGCCGAACAGCGGCCGCTGCCGGTTGTGTCTTGCACGTCGTGCACCCCATTGGATTCGACATGTCAGAAAAGGCCCGCCGGAGGGCCGGACTTGATTACTGGGAGTCGGTCGATTGTCGTGAGCACGCGGACTGGGAGGCGTTTCTGGGCTCGGAGCGGCCCGAGCGGCTCTGGGTCCTGACTGCCCGGGCGGACCGGGCGGTGTGGGAGGCCGACCTGCAACCCGGCGATTATCTGCTTTTCGGGTGTGAGACCAAGGGCGTTCCAGAGGCGGTGCAGGCATGGGCCGTCGATCGGTGGGGGCCGGGGTGCCGCGTCGGTCTGCCTGTGAATCCACCAGCCCGCAGCCTCAATCTTGCCTGTGCCGCCACCGCCGTCGTGTACGAGGCTGTACGCCAGCGTCAGATGCGGCGGTGACACTCCCCTGACAGGCCCCACGGGCTCGCTATAGTGGGGCGTTCCGCCCCGGACAGCCAACCCCGGGGCCGTCGGGAGCCAGAAGAACCATGGGAAACTACGGCACTGAAGACATCAGAAACGTCGCGCTCACGGGAACCAGCGCCTCGGGCAAGACCACGCTTGGCGAGGCCATGCTCGTGTCGTCCGGCGTCATCGGCCGGGCTGGAACCGTGGAGGCCGGGAACACGATCAGCGATTGGGATGAACTTGAACAACAGTTCGGGCACAGCATT
>CAZMPA010000087.1:4685-8911 GCA_964567915.1 uncultured Isosphaeraceae bacterium
GATGCAACGCTACTTTCGCTCGAGCACGGTGATTGTCACTTCAATCTGATCGACACGCCAGGTCGTGGAGACTTCATAGGCAAGGCGATGAGCGTGCTGCCCGCAGTCGAGACCATGGTGCTGGTACTTGACCCCACGACAGGGCTCGACCCGGTCGCCCGCCGCCTCATGAAGATTGCCAAGGAACGCAACCTTCCCCGCGCCATCATCATCAACAAGATCGATGCAGCCACCGATCTCAACGGGTTCCTTGATGGGTTGAAGGAGACTTTTGGCAGTGAGTGTTGTCCCATCAACCTCCCCTGCAACGGCGGCACCACCATCGTCTCGTGCTTCCAGGAGGCTTCGGGCGACTCCGACCTTGGAGACATCGCCGACTTCCACACATCTCTTGTCGATCAGATCGTCGAGGTGGATGAGGAACTCATGGAGAAGTACCTTGAGGACGGCGAAGTGGCGCCTGAACAACTCCTGGGCCCGTTCCGCCGTGCCATGCGTGAAGGACATCTCGTTCCGGTCGGGTTCGCCTCGGCCAGAAACAACGTCGGTGTGACGGAACTCATGGACCAGATCGCTCGCCTGTTTCCAAACCCGGCCGAGGGCAACCCCCGCCCGTTGCAGCGAGTCGCGGACGAAGGTCGGGAGGACGTGGTTGCTTCGGTGGACGGCTCTGCCTCGCCGATCGGACACTGCTTCAAGGTCGCGTCCGACCCGTTCGTCGGAAAGCTCTGCTTCTTCCGCGTTCATCAGGGGACCATTGACAACAGCACCAACCCACGCGTGGGCGATAGCAAGAAGGGCGTGCGTCTGGCGCACCTCTACCGGTACTGCGGGAAGAATCACGAAGAAGTGCATACGGCCGTGCCCGGTGACATCGTGGCTGTCTCCAAGATCGATGAGATCGGCTACGACGATGTCCTGCATCTGGACGGGAGTGGGTGGATTGCCATGAATTCGATCACCCTGCCAAAGCCGATGTTCGGGCTGGCGATCGAGACGACAACCAAGGGGGCTGAAGCCAAACTGGGTGACGCCCTCTCCCGGATGCGGTCCGAGGATCCGACCTTTGTTGTGGAGCGGAATGCGACGACACATGAACTTGTGATTCGCGGTATCGGTGAACTTCACCTTCGTGCCAAGCTGAAGTTGCTCAAGGACAGGTACGGCGTAGAGGTCGACACGCACCCACCCAAGGTCGCCTACAAGGAGACCATCACGGGCAAGGCTGAGGGGCATCACCGCCACAAGAAGCAGTCTGGCGGCTCGGGTCAGTTTGGCGAGGTCTACCTGCGGGTCGAGCCCGCGGCCGAGGAGTCGGAAGACGTCGTCGGCGGCCTTGAGTTTGTGGACGACACATTTGGTGGTTCGGTTCCGAAACAGTTCCTGCCCGCGATCGAGAAGGGCGTCCGCAGGGTCATGTCGGAGGGCGCCATTGCCGGGTATCCCCTCCAGAACATCAAGGTGTCCGTCTACGACGGCAAGCACCATCCCGTGGACTCCAAGGAGGTCGCCTTTGTGACGGCCGGCAGGCGAGCCTTCATTGACGCTATTCAGAAGGCGTCGCCGGTGCTCCTCGAGCCGTTCGTCAAACTCGAAGTGACCATCCCCAGCAGCTACATCGGCGACATCTCGTCGGACCTTTCGGGCCGACGCGGCCGCATTCAGGGCACCGACATGTTGCCGGGCGATCAAGCGATCGTGCAGGCCGAGGCGCCACTGTCCGAGGTCATGACCTACGCCAATCAGCTCAAGTCCATCACCGGCGGAGCGGGCAGCTACGTCATGGAGTACTCGCACGACGAGAACACGCCTCCCAACGTGCAGGCTGCGGTCGTGGCGTCCTTCAATCCGAAGGAAGACGAGGACTGATCATCCCTCGGGCCGGGCTGCGGGGCGGTACCCTGTGGCCATGCACGTGCGATCCTGTGATCCGGCGGAAGCGACCGAGGTCGTGGCTGACGGCGTGAGTGGCGTGGCCATGCAGATGATGGTCGGCCGCGAGGACGCCGCGCCCAATTTTGCAATGAGGCACTTTGTCGTGTCTCCGGGTGGGCATACGCCGCTGCATCAGCACCCGTGGGAACACGAGGTGTACATGGTCGAGGGGTGTCTGCGAGCCGAATGTGATGGGCAGCGCCAAACCGTTTCGGCTGGCGATGTTCTCCTCGTTCCGGCGGACAGGCTGCACCAGTTCGTCAATGAGTCTCAAACGGATGCGCGGTTCCTCTGCCTTGTTCCCCTTGAGTCAGAGTGTGGGCAGGACGTTCCCGGAAGTTGATCCAGTGAGTGAATCGCACATGACGCCGTGGACCGCCGCCTGGAGCTCGCTGCTACTGGCTGTGTCGATGGTCGTTGTGGTGGCTGGCGTACTCTTCTCGACCGAGCCTTGGGGCGCGGCCATGATGATCGCGGGCGCCACGTCGGGCGCCTTATGCGGCATCGGCCTGATTCTCCGTCAGGCGGTCATCGCCTTTCTCGGCTCGCTCGTGAGCGCCTGCGGCGGCATGGTCTTCGCAGCGTTGACCGAGCCGGAGGCGGCATGGGCGTCACCTGCGCTGACCGCCGGCCTGCTCGGATTGGTCGGGCTTGGGCTGCTTGGAGCGACGCGTATGATCGCGACGGTGCAGGGCAGAGAGCGGACCCATCGCATCGCTTCGCTTCTGCAGGACCTGCATGAAACGAGCATGCTCAGCGACCTTGCCAAGCGGATTCTGTATCGGGACCGTGAGATGGATCTCATTCAGAGCGCCATTGAAGAGGACATTGAACGAGGCGACTACAACTCAGGACTCGTGCTGTGCAGCGATCTTGAGCGACTGTTTGGCTATACGGACGCTGCCGAGCATTTGCGTCAGCGGGTGCTTCTGGCGAGGAACAGTCAATTGGCCGCCCGCATCTCGGAGGAGATGGCGGCCGTGACGGCCATGCTCGACGAAGGTCGAATCAAGGACGCCGAAGCGGCCGGAAAGCGATTGCATCGCATGTATCCGGATACACCCGGCATTCACGGACTGGATGCCCGCATCCGCAGCGCAAAACTTCAGGTGCGACGAGACCTCCGCGCCGCGTTCCTCGAGGCGGCGGAGCGGGGCGATACGCGGCGGGCCATGGCCTTGCTTCGAGAATTGGACCATCACCTGTCGCCCGAAGAGGCTGCAGAGATTCAGTCCGCGGCCGAGGAGACTGTGTCGCGGCATCGCGAGGCCTTGTCGACCCGCTTCAAGATGGCCGTCAGCGATCATCGGTGGTCCGAGGCTGTGCAGGCCGGTGAGGAGATCATTGAGGAGTTTCCGAACGACCGTATGGCCGCGGAGGTCCGCGAGATGCTGGACCGCCTGAAGGTGCGAGCGACCGCCGTGGAGGGCGAAGCATGAAGACGCGGCGACGACTGGGCCTGTGTGTGCTCGTGACCGCGATGACGGGCTGCGTCATGGAAGACCTCGACGAGATCGGGCGCATGTTCGATGTGCCGACGCCGGGACAAGCCGCCAGGTGGGCGCTCGACCAGCACGACCCAGACCGCCGCCGAGAGGGGCTGGTGCTGTTGAGTACGGCGACGTTTGGTGGGGCCGAGGTCTATGTGTCGCTCTACCGAGACTATGTGGAGAACGACCCGAACCCTCTGGTCAAGGCCGCTGCAATTGCGGCGCTGGCTCGCCATGGCAAGCCCTCCGACGCGGTGCTCATTGCCCCTTGGGCGAAGCGGTCCGTCACGGGCAGTGTGACCGTTCGCTGGGCGGCGGTTCAGGGCCTGCAGAGATTGCACCAGCGTGATGTCGTTCCGATCCTGGTTGATGCGGCGCTTGACTTCGAGGAGCAGAGTGAGGTTCGCAGCGCCGCGTGCGTCGCCATGGGTCAGTATCCGGAGGACCGAGTCGCTCAGGCGCTCATCGCCGTGCTGGACGCGAGAGAACTCGCTATCAATGCTGATGCCGCCGAGTCCCTCCACATGCTCACTGGCAAGGACTTTGGAATGGACATCTCCGCGTGGCGAAACTGGTATGCCGCCGCCCGAAAGAAGGGCGATCCGTTTGCTGGTGGCGGTGAGTATCTCTATCCCACATACGCTCGTGACGCCGTGTGGTGGGAGCACGTCGCGTTCTGGCTGGACGAGCAGTACGAACCGTCGCTCCGACCCACGGGCTTGAGAGACTCGTCCGAACGAAAGACGTGGGACGACTTTGATGGAGCCCGGGAGGGTGGTCCGCCGCCGGCGGACGATGGCT
>CAZMPA010000088.1:0-2334 GCA_964567915.1 uncultured Isosphaeraceae bacterium
GCTTGGGGGGGGTGGATTGCCGTCGCGGGCTGGGCCGGTCTGGTCATGCTCGACTGGCCGGTCCTCTTCAATCCTTACTTTGGCATGGCCGCCGTTGCCGGCGTGCTGCTCATTCTCGGGAGTTGGGGGGCTCCGGGGCGAGCGTGCCGCGAATGAGCCCCGGCCACCAGATCTCACGCTCGTCCTGACCGTCGCAGGCGAGCCGCAGCAGCAGATAGGCCCGCGTGGACCCTGCCATCAGGTAAGCGATCACCCAGCCAGCAACCGCCCACTGCACAAGTCCGGTCCAGAACGACACGAGCCCTGCCGCCCAGCCGACGTGCCAACTTGCTTCGGGCGCTTCACCGCCGGTCATCGCCGCGCGGGCGGACTCGAAGGTCTCGTTGAATGTCCACTGGTCGACGAGCGTTGCGGTCAGGTCGATGGTGAGATTGGCCACCGTCATGACCAGCAGGAGCCCGAGCGCCAGTCCGAGCATCAGGGTGAAGATGTACAGCATCCATCGAAGCGGTTTCGCCACGATGTATGCGATGGCGCGGTGCATTGCGTCGGGACCATCGCAGTTCTCGGCGGCGACCGCTGGAAGAAGCAGCGGACACGACACCGCATAGGCGAGCAGAAGCAGGGCGATCCCCAGGCCGACCAGCAGTGCCAGGCCGTAGAGCACGGCGCCGAGCAGATTCAGAACCGGTGCGTTGAGGAGCAGCAGCCCGAAGACGAGCAGCAGCAGGGCGAGCAGGCCTGCCATGACCAGCGGCATGAGCAACGCGCCGAAAAACGCGGGCCAGCGGCCGATGGCCAGGCCGAGTGCGGGGTTGACCGGGGCGGCATCCCGGATTGCCAACCCGACCGCCTCCAGTCGACATAGCAGTCCGCCGCCCAATGCCAGCGTGGCCGCAGTCCACAGTCCGAAGATGAGCACGAACCAGTGATGGCCGTCCTGCCAAAGGCCCGCCGGGGTCGTCCACAGCAGGTCTCGCCCGGCGGCGATGAACGCGCTGGGCTCAAGGCCGACCGTGGCGTCAATCAGGCGACCGCCGCACGATTGGACTTGGTCGAGGGTGTATTGAAACGGCGCTACCGGCTCAGGCGCTTCGCCGGGAGTGAGCATGTCCATGGTCTTGGAGATGAGCGAGGCCGATGCTTCGCCACTGTTCGGCGCGGCGACCGCATCCCAGACACGTCCTCCTCCCACGAGCAGCGCGAGCGTGAACATGCCAATGCCAATCCGTGTCGGGCTGAGCGCCGATCCGATGGCGCCCAAAATGGACCCGAATCGAAACACGCGGTCGAAGCGGACAGACGCAACGGATGTGTCAAGCGGACGTTCGGACACGGGTCACCTCCCAGATGGTGTCGGCAGCGATGGTACCGCAGCGGCGGCGGGGGGGCCGCATGCAAGTGGCGTGGGAAACAAACAGGGCCCCACGTTTGGGTGGGGCCCTGCGCGAAGTCTGTTGGTGCGGTTCAGTCGGTCTCGTCAACGCCGGCCTGCAGGATGGACTGCGTTCGCAGCACCATCAGCCCGTCGCCTCGAAGGTGGTACGTCTGCACATGGACCTGATCGCTGTATCGCTGGAATTCGATGAGCGACAGACTCGGATGCTCGCCCTTGCCCTGCCAGGTCGTCACGAGGCACGCCGGATCCTGACCGTGCTCAACCATCTCCTGATAGGTGCCGAGATAGAGGTGGTCGGAGAGCGTTTCAGTCTGAATTGAAGTGACGAACGAGATTCGGTCCCCGAAGACCTCCTCATAGTCACGCTCGCCGTTGCAGGGCATCGTTGTGACGAGGCCACGCTCGGGAAGTTCCTCGGGTTCAGCTGTCACGATCTCGCACAGGGTCGTCGTGGCGTGCTCGAATCGGAGCACGTGGCCGCCCGGAAAGATCCATGCTTCAAACTCGAAGTCGGGATGCGTCGTCTCTCGACGGCCCGCAATCCGGAAAAACTCCGGGTGAATCGGGCCCCGGTACAGCAGCATGCTGTAGGCCTGAAGGCCACTTGCTGGTGGTTGCACTGTCATTGTTGAATCCATTCCACACCTTGACATCGTCGGTTTCGATGGGCCTCCGAGGCCCCACGCTCCCCTCCGTGAGAGATACCCGCCGGCGATCTCCGTGTATTGTCGCGGAGGATCTGGGAATGGCAACCCTAGAAGGTGAAACGTCGTGAAGAATGGTCCCTGGTGGGCACTTCAGGGCACGGAACCCACGAAGGAGGAACCGCTTGCGATTGAAGAAAAGTTTGAAGGGGCCCGTTTCAGCATCAGTGTCGCTCCTGGCCAGAGCCGACGTGGCCAAGGGCCTTCCCAGCCCCCCCCCGCCACCCCCAC
>CAZMPA010000088.1:2344-5163 GCA_964567915.1 uncultured Isosphaeraceae bacterium
TTGCCGGGGGCCGGTGCCCCCCCCCGGGGCCCCCCGCCCCCCCCCCGCGGGGCCCGGGGGGGGCCCCGCCCCCCCCAGGCCAGCCCCTCAGGCAGCGTCTGCGGGCTGTTGCGGGCCGACCGACCTGGCCACGCTCCAGGAAGCGGCCGAAGCGGCATTTCCCTTCTGCGCAGGGCTTTCAGGGGCGACAAGGTGTGTGTTTGGTGAGGGGGCGGCCGACGCGCGGCTGGTTTTTGTGGGCGAGGGGCCAGGGGCCGAGGAGGACCGGCAGGGCAGGCCATTTGTAGGGCCCGCGGGCGGCAAACTGGACGAGATCATCGCCGCCATGGGCCTGTCGCGTGAAGAGGTCTACATCTGCAATGTGTTGAAGGCCAGGCCCCCCGGGAACAGGGCGCCGCTTCCTGATGAGGTGGCCGTATCCGCCCCGTGGCTGTACGCCCAACTTCGGCTCATCGGGCCTCGGATCATTGTGGCCCTCGGTGGGCCCGCTGCGAAGTTGCTGCTGGACACGCAAACCGGAATCACGCGGCTCCGCGGACGATTGGGGGCCTGGATGGATCCGGAGTCGGATCTCCAGATTCCGGTCATGCCATCTTTCCACCCGGCGTACATCCTCCGAAACTACACAGATGAGGTCCGCAGGCAGGTGTGGCAGGACATGCAGGCTGTGATGGGCGTGCTGGCCGAGCCCTAAGCCCGGCCTCATGCCTCGGAGTGCGCAAAAAAGAGCCCGCCGTTGACCGCCAACGTACAGGCTCCTTGTGGGGGGGGCTTGTGAAGTGATCTACTGTTCGCCATCCGGAGGGCGAAGGTTCCGCCTCTCACGAAAAAAGTCGGCGATCTGCGTTACGGGCCTCAGGAGGGCGTTTCGACGATCAGGGTCACGGGCCCGTCGTTGACCAGCCCCACCTGCATGGATGCCCCGAACACGCCGGTCCTGGTGGGCACGCCCAACCCACGGATGGCGTCAGCGAGGGCATCGCACGCGGGAGACGCCTGCTCCGGCGGCGCTGCTGCGACAAAGCTCGGCCGGTTCCCCTTGGCGCAGGAGCCGGCGAGCGTGAACTGGCTCACCAGCAGCATCTGCCCGCCGACGTCCGTGACGGAGCGATTCATCCGGCCGTCGTTGTCGGGGAACACTCGCAGGTTGGTCAGCTTTCGCGCCATCCAGTCAATCGAGTCGTCGGTGTCCCGTGGCTCGATGGCGACGAGCACCATGAGGCCTCGCTCAATCTGCTGGCGGTCGGGTGCGCCCGCTGCGTCGACCCACGCCTCGCTGACCCGCTGGACGACCGCGATCACGCGCCCAGGACCAGACCCGCCGACGCAATGACGCCGCTATTGGAGTCGTCGATGGCGTGCAGTTGATAGTCGATGAGTTCCACGACGCCTGGCTGGAGGATTCCGAGCATGGCGGCCATCGGCCCGACGCCGGTCCAGCGGCTCGTGTTGGCATTCCACTTGACGGCCGACACGAATGCGTCGGCGTCGCCCTTCGAGAATGCCGCGAGCAACTCACGGTCTGCGCGGTCGGCCTCGGCGAGGCGTTGATCGTCGATGGCTCGTGGTTCGCCGAATTGCGGGCCGACATGGCTGAGATCGCCCGTGGCGATGACCAGGGTGGAGCCACCGCACGCGCTCATGGCGGCTCGCGTTGCCTCGACAAAGGCCGCCAGGCTCACCCGCTCGCCGTCGTCCTCAAATGGCGCGAGCGGATCCGGGACGAGCACGCCGACAATCTTCGGGTTGCCAAGGCATCGCTGAATCCACGGGACCTGCATCTCAATACCGTGCGCCGCCACATGGTCCAACTCGTCCGCCAGGAAGCCCCCACCGAGCCGGTCCGATAGGCTGCTGATGAAGTCGGCGTCGGCATCGAGTCGTCCGAGCGGGCTCTGAAGGCCAAGCGGAGTTCCGACAACACCGTCACCGAACCCGATCTGGCAATGATCCAGCACCAGGACGCGGTCGAATGACTTGCCGAGGATTGCGTGGTACAGCCCGGCATAGACCTCGGCCGTCGTGGTGTAGTCCATGCGGGGCGCAAAGAGGCCGATTGGCTCAAAGGAGAGTTCCGGATCTTCTGAAGCCGTGAGCCACTCCTCCAGTTGCGTGCGGCCGGCCTCGGCCGTCTCGGCGAGCATTCGACTTTGCCTCAGGGGCAACACCCCATCTTCATGGAGGCGGGCAAGTGTCTGGTCTTCAAGCTCCGTGGCCGTCGGCCCCCAAACGCGGCCCCACTCGTCGCGGTTTTCCACCAGCGCTGCGCTGGCCTCCGGGGGGGGCGTCCGCTTGGTGGCGCTCTCCGGCGGCGGGCACTCTCCATTGAAGTGCTGGAGGGCCTGGGCCATGACGACCGGAATCACCATGGTCTGGCCGCTGAGCATGAGCGGGTCTCGAAGCGCCAGTCCCTCCTGCCCTTCATCACTCTTGACGGGTTGAGGGAGGACACGCCGCAGGTGCGGCCGTTCTTGATGGGGGGGCAGGTTCTGGGGCGGGGATGCTTCGGCGGATGCCATAAGGGAGGGACTCCTGAGTGCGAGCGGGGCAGGCTACAGCGGAAACCGGCCCCATTGGGGCCTCCGAGGTCGTCTTCAGGCGAGAAGGTGGGGAACCTCCGGAGGTCGGGCCCCGTAGCTCGGGCGTGCTGTCACCTCAGAATCTCACGGTTTCAGTCAATCGACGCAATGCGGTGGCCGACCTGACGTTCTGAGGGCCTCTGTTCGGATCGCCGAGCAGGGCGGATTGATGCGGCTGATCGGCTAGGATGTCCGATTCGCCCGCAAGCCCGCAAGGGGGACCCCCCCGGACCCCCCCGG
>CAZMPA010000088.1:5173-8872 GCA_964567915.1 uncultured Isosphaeraceae bacterium
AAGAGGGATTGAGCGTAGAGATCTATCCAGAGCAGATGACCAACCCACGGCCGAGGACCACTTTCCATGATGTTGACCCGTACCAAGTCACCAACAACCTTCCGAACAGCCCTGCTGGCTGGAAGCCTTGCATTGATGTCCACCGTGGCCTGCGCCCAGGACCATCCCACACCGGAGGCGGCCCCCAAGCCCGCACCGAAACCCGCAGCCGCCCCAGCCCCGGCAGCCACGCCGCAGGGCCCCGCCGGCGGACTGCTCAGGCCCCCGGCCAATACGCCTGCAACGTCGGGCGCACCCGAACGTGTGCAGGTGATCGTTGCGGAGCCGCCGATCATTCAGCTCGGTGAGTTCTCCACCAGCGAGACCAAGGCTGGCGCCGTGACACTCAAGAACACCGGCGACAAGCCCGTCACCGTGCTGTCGGCCAAGGCCTCTTGCGGCTGCACCACGGCCGACTTCAAGAAGAACACCGTGCTCGAGCCCGGGCAGGAAACCGAAGTGAAGGTCCGAATGCGGGGCGGCCCGACAGCGCGTGTCCTCAACAAAACCGTGACGTTCACCATCGAGGGGTATCCCCAACTCAAGGTGCCCGTGAAGGGCAAGTCGATCGCGTATGTCACCATGGCCCCGGATCGCGTGGGCATCGCCGACAACCCCACCGGTAAAATCACCTTCAAGTCGATCGATGAGCAGCCGTTCAAGATCATCAACGTGCAGCCTGCCATTGTGAAGGGCGAGTTGTCCGCAGAGCCAGCCGTTGAGCAGGAAGTGACGCTCGATTGGGACGCCTTCCTGGACACGGCCAAAAACTCCCGCGTGACCTTCTACTTCGATCACCCCAAGTGCAGTCAGCACTTCACGATCGTCAAGCTGACCCCGGTCGAACGCACGGCCATTCGCCGAAACGCGGGCAACACCCCGGGCGGCAAGAACGCCAAGGGTGACAAAGCCGCGGGGCCGGGTCTCACCACTTCGGGGCAGGCCTCCGGGGCGCAGTCCGCGACGCCTCGTGTTCAGTCTCTGGCCAACCTCGTTCGACGCGGTAAGACCGACGAAGTGAAGAAGCGGCTCGAGGGTGACGAGAAGGCCTCGCACACCGACGACTCCGGCACGCCACTTCTGGCGCTGGCCGCCAAGGACGGCAATGTCGAAATGATGACGATCCTGCTTGACGCCGGCGCCGACATCAATCAGACCGACCGCGTCGGCCGAACGGCCATCATGCACGCGGGGACTTCAAAGAACGCCGAAGCCGTCCGACTGCTCATTGTCCGAGAGGCCGATGTCAACATGAAGGACAGCTTCATCGGTGGCGCCCTTGCCTGGACCAGTGGCTTCGGCACGGCGGAGTCCGTGCAGGACCTGCTTGACGCCGGCGCCGATGTCGAAACCGTCGGCAGCGCCACGGGCTACACGCCGCTCATCTGGGCGTCTGGCTTCGGTGATCCCAACGCCATTCCGATGCTGCTCGACGCAGGCGCCAACATCGAGGCCGGTGACGGCATTGATGGCTCGACACCGCTCATGCACGCGTGCAAGACGGGCAAGATTGAAGGCATGAAGACGCTCCTCGACAGAGGCGCCAACATCGAGGCGAAAAACCGTGTGGGGCAGACGCCGCTTCTGGCCGCTGCTTCGCACGCCAACGGGTCCGCCGACAAGATTCGGTTGCTCAAGGAGTCTGGCGCCGATCTGACGGCCAAGGACAACTCGGGGCGTACAGCGCTGGATCTGGCCAAGGCTCGAACGGATGCAAACGCGTCGCAAGTGATCGTCGTGCTCTCCGAGGAGTGATCCTCGCTGCGTGAGAGATTCCCCTCCGGGGCCGGGGGGCACCCCCCCCCCCCGGGGGCGGGTGTGGTGGTCCCCGGGGTGTTCCCGGCGGGGGGTGTTTTTTCCCCCGCGGGCCGGGGGTAAACCGCCGGGCCCGGTTCTCGTTTTGCACCTGCAGCGCCGTTGATACCATGCGCGGTCCCCAACCCAATGGATCAGGAGACCCGAGTCATGACCACGACGACCGACACCACCACGCACCCCGCCCTAGCCACTCTGAGAGAGCGTGTGCTTGCCGCAGCGGCCATCGGATCGTCGGCGTCGGTGCTTCATTGGGATCAGGAAACCAAGATGCCGCCGGAAGGTGTCGAGCCAAGAGGCAAGCAACTGGCAGCCTTGGCGAGGATCTACCACGAGCAGATGACGAGTGCCGAAGTCGGGGATCTCATTGCTGCGTGCGAGGCTTGCGACGACTTGACTGCGGACGATACGTCAGACACCGCCGCGACCATTCGCCGGCTGCGAACCGACTACGACCGTCAGACGTGCATTCCCGTTGAGCTGGTCGAAGAAGAGGCGGTCCTGGGATCACAGTCTCAGCACAATTGGGCAGAAGCCCGCCGAAACGCCGACTTCTCGCAGTTCCAACCATGGCTCGAAAAGGTCGTGTCGCTCCTGCAACGCAAGGCCGAGTGCTACGGATGGGCCGATGACGGCGAGCCGTGGGACGCGTTGGCCGACGGGTACGAGCCCGGGTGTACGGCTGCGTGGGTCGAGTCGGTGTTCACGCCCCTTCGAGATCGGCTGCAGAACCTCCTGCAACGCATCCAGGGCTCAGCGACGCCCCCGAGCAATGCGTTCAACGAACTGGCGCTGCCGATTGATGCCCAGGAGGCGTTTGTGCGTGAGGTCGCCGAAGCGATCGGCTTTGACTTCTGTCGCGGTCGTATGGACGTGTCCACGCACCCGTTCTGCACGGGCTTCCATCCGAAGGATGTCCGCATCACGACCCGCTTCCACGAAGTGAATGTCAACGACGCCCTCGGTTCCACCATGCACGAATGTGGCCACGCCATCTATGAGCAGGGACTCCGTCAGGACGAGGCCCATCTTCCGCTCGGCACATCCGTGTCGCTCGGAATCCACGAGTCGCAGAGCCGGCTATGGGAGAACCAGGTCGGCCGCTCTCGCCAGTTCTGGCAGTGGTGCCGTCCTGTGGCTGCGAAGCACTTTGGCGACGCCCTCAATGAGTTTGATGTGCAGACGCTGTATCGCTCGGTCAACATCGTCCGCCCGGACTTCATTCGGGTGGAGGCGGATGAGGCCACCTACAACATGCACATCATGATCCGCTTCGAGTTGGAGCGGGCATTGCTCAAGGGTGATCTCGCCGTGGCCGACGTGCCTGAGGCCTGGGCCTCGCGGTACCGCGAATACCTCGGCATCGAGGTCCCCGACGACGCGAAGGGCTGCCTGCAGGATGTGCACTGGTCAATGGTGAGCATGGGGTACTTCCCGACGTACACGCTCGGCAACCTGTACTCGGCTCAATTCTTCGACGCCGCCAAGCGAGAGATCCCCGGCCTTGAAGACGGCTTTGCATCCGGCGACTTTGACCGGCTTCGAACGTGGTTGAACGAGAAGATCCATCGTCAGGGGCGCCGATATCTGCCGGCGGATCTGTGTGAGGTTGTGACCGGCTCGCCGCTGTGCGCCGACCATCTCATGTCGTATCTCGAGGGCAAGTACGGCGAGATCTACGGCCTCTGACGGGCAAGGCCTTCGTGTCGACTGATGGGCTTGACGCCCACGACGTGTGACTGATCTCCACGCTGGATGAGGACGTGGCAGACTTCGCCCGGCCCGGCGACCGCGATCGCGTGCCCGGCACCGGCAATCGAATGCACTGTTCGCTCGTCGCCGGCC
>CAZMPA010000089.1:0-8812 GCA_964567915.1 uncultured Isosphaeraceae bacterium
CGATTGGGAGCCTCATCGACCAGCGCGAAGCCCGTGTTGATGCACGACGCAAACCGCTCCTGCGGCGTAATCAGGTGATCTGCGGTGAGCACCGCAAACACGGCGTCCGGGTCGGTCTGGTGCAGCACGGCCGCCGTGAGCGCGACGGCGTTGACTGTGTCGCGCGGGCACGGCTCACCGATGATCTGCTCGCCGTCCAGTCGTTCAAGGTCGTCCAGAATCAGGCCCCGGTGCGCTTCCCCCGTGCAGATCCACTGCTGGGCCGCCGGAACCAATCCATCCAGCCGCTGCGCCGCGTGCCACAGCAGGCTCTTCCCCTGCACGAGCGGGACCATCTGTTTGGGCCGGCCTCCTCGGCTCATGGGCCACAGTCTGGTTCCGCTTCCGCCTGCCATGATCATTGCGTGGTGCATGACGGGCAGGGTACTCGCGCAGGCGGCCGGCGAGGGCAGTAGGCTTGCCGTGTGCTTGCCCGACTGACAGGCCAACTTGAAGCAGTGAGCGACGACCGTGTGCAGGTCGCGGTCGGCGCCATGTTGGTTGATGTGTATGTGCCCGGCAGTGATATGGACGCCCTGCACGGCCGGGTTGGCGAGCCTGTGACGCTGCACACGCTGCTTGTGCTCGAGGGCGTGGGTCAGGGCACGTCGATGGTGCCCCGGGTCATCGGCTTCGGCACTCCCCAGGACCGCGCCTTCTTCGAATTGTTCACGACGGTCAAGAACATCGGGCACCGAAAGGCGCTGCGGGCGCTGCAGGCTCCGGCCCGCGACATCGCGGCAGCGATTGCGCGGCGGGACACGGCCTTTCTCGTGGCCCTGCCCGAGATCGGCAAGCGAACGGCCGAGACGATCATCGCGGAACTTTCCGGCAAGGTGGATGCGTGGCTGAGTGGTCCGTCCGCGACCATCGAGCCCGGCCCCGGCCCAGCCAGCGGCACGCCAGCCGCAGACGCAGTGTTGATGCTCATCGCCCTTGGGGAGCGGCCCGAATCGGCCCGGCAGCTGGTGGAGCGGACGGTGTCACAGCATCCCGACCTTGATTCGCCCGAAGCGATTCTCTCGGCGGTGATGGCTGCCCGCTGAGCTGCCCCACGCACCCGGCTTTACCCCAAAACCAGCGGCATGGCCTCGTCCACGATCGGCCAGCCGGACGCAGCGGCGAGTCGACGGCGAAGATCCTGGGCGACCGCTGCCGGGTCATCGGATCGGTCGTACTGCACCGGCTCAAGAAACTCCACGCGGCTCCGCGATCGCCCGACGATGGATGCGACCATCCCGTCCACGTCCGGCGTCCCTGAGATCCAGCAGGGAACGACTCGTGCGGAGGTGCGGGCCGCCAGCAGTCCGACGCCCTCCTGAAACGGCCTGAGCGTTCCTGGCGGCCGCGTAATGCGGCCCTCTGGGAATACGCCGACGGCGCCGCCCCTGCGGAGCACTCGAATGGCCGTTCGAAGCGACGTGGTATCGGCCTCAGATCGCTCCACAGGAATCACGCGGAGCAGTTGCCAGACGTCGTCGGTGCCCGGTCCCATCATGTCGCGCGCCATCATCCACCTGATCAGCGTCGGCGTCACCAGTTGAACCAGGAGGGGGTCCACACCTCCAGTGTGATTGGCCACGATCAGGACGGGTCCAGCACGCATCGCCTCCTCAAGGTGCACCGCTCCATGCACGTCGACCCGCTGCCGAATTCGGAGCCACCACCGCGAGATCCGCCACAGCAGTCCAACCATCGCGTCACCGTCGGGGCCCCTTCGCAGCCAGGGCACCACGCACGCCCACCACAGCCCGGCCAGCACGACCCAGGCTGCCGGGATCAGCAGCCACATCCACCAGTTGGTTGACGCCGCGATCATGCCCGACACCCTAGCACCGCCCATGCATTGTGCTACCTTTCGCCAAATCCGGTTCCCACCCAATGCCTCGCCGCGATGACATCAACACCATCCTGATCCTCGGCTCCGGCCCGATCGTCATCGGCCAGGGCTGCGAGTTTGACTATTCGGGAACGCAGGCGTGCAAGGCCCTTCGGGACGATGGGTATCGGATCGTGCTGGTGAACTCCAACCCGGCCACGATCATGACCGATCCGGCCTTTTCGGATCGCACCTACATCGAACCGATCACGAAGGACGCCGTTGAACGCATCCTGGCGCTCGAGCAGGAGCGTGGCACACCGGTCGACGCCGTGCTGCCAACGCTTGGGGGCCAGACCGCGTTGAACTGCGCGTGCGAGCTTGATGAAGCGGGCGTGCTCGAACGCTTCGGCGTCCAGATGATCGGCGCCACCCGCGAGGTGATCAATCGCGCCGAAGACCGTTTGAAGTTCCGTGAGGTGGTCGAGTCCTGCGGCTATCGCCTTCCCAAGAGTGAGGTCGTCACCAACATCGACGACGCCTTTGCATTCCTCGAACAGATCGGGTTGCCCGCCATCATCCGTCCCGCGTTTACGCTCGGCGGAAGCGGTGGGGGCATTGCGTACAACCGCGAGGAGTTCGAGGACCAGGTGCGGCGCGGCATCGCGGCGTCCCGGATTGATCAGGTGCAGATTGACGAGTCTGTGCTTGGATGGAAGGAATACGAACTCGAAGTCGTCCGCGACCGCAACGACAACTGCGTCATCATCTGCGGCATCGAGAACATCGACGCCATGGGCGTGCACACAGGTGACTCCATCACGGTCGCGCCCATTCAGACGTTGAGCGACCGAGAGTACCAGCGTCTTCGGGACGCGTCCTTTGACATCCTCCGCGCCGTCGGTGTGGAGACGGGTGGGTCCAACGTGCAGTTTGCGATCAACCCCGCGACGGCCGAAATGGTCGTCGTAGAGATGAATCCACGGGTGTCTCGCAGCAGCGCACTCGCTTCCAAGGCGACGGGCTTTCCCATTGCGCACATCGCGGCCAAGCTCGCGGTTGGTTACACACTGGACGAACTTCGTAACGACATCACCGAGACCACATCTGCGTGCTTCGAGCCGTCGATCGATTACGTCGTCGTCAAGATGCCGCGTTGGACGTTTGAGAAGTTCCCGGAGGCCGACGAGACGCTGACCACGCAGATGAAATCGGTCGGCGAGGCGATGAGCATCGGTCGCACCTTTCGTGAGGCCTTCCAGAAGGCGATCCGCTCGATGGAGGTCAAGCGGTTTGGTTTCGGTCTGGATGAGCAGGACCGATGGCTGCAGGCCCAACGCGGCGAAGACGTCGAGTGGCCGATCGATGAAGAAACGGTGACCCGCAAACTCGCCGTGCCGTGCCAGGGCCGCCTGTACTACGTGCGATATGCGATGAAGCTCGGGTGGCCGCTGGAACGCATTCACGATCTCACAGGCATTGATCCGTGGTACCTCGACCAGTTCCGCACGCTCGTGGCATTTGAGTCGCGATTGATGGCGGTCGAGTCTCTCGAGGCGATTGATGAGGCGCTGCTTCGCGAGGCCAAGCAGCACGGATACAGCGACCCGCAACTTGCGAAGGTGCTGCTCGGCCGAATTGACACCGAGTCAATCCTCAAGGTGCGCGCACGGCGGAAGGAACTCGGCGTCGAGCCCGTCTACAAACTGGTCGACACGTGTGCTGCGGAGTTCGAAGCAGTCACGCCGTACTACTACTCGACCTATGAAACGCCGTTCATCGTCAATGGCGAAGTGATGGAAGACGACGAGATCCGGATCAGCGATCGCGAGAAGATCGTCATCCTTGGCGGCGGGCCGAACCGCATTGGCCAGGGCATCGAGTTCGACTACTGCTGTTGCCAGGCGTCGTTCGCGTGCCGAGACATGGACTTCGAGTCGGTCATGATCAACTCGAATCCCGAGACCGTCAGCACCGACTACGACACGAGCGATCTGCTGTTCTTCGAGCCGTTGACGCTCGAAGACGTGCTCAACATCGTCGAGCGGCTCAATGGCGGCGGTGTCGAGGTGGAGGCTCGCAGCGGCGGTGTTGCAGGGTGCATTGTGCAGTTTGGTGGGCAGACGCCACTCAATCTTGCCCACGGTCTGGCTGCGGCGGGGGTGCCGCTTATTGGGACCGGGCTTGAGGCGATCGACGAAGCCGAAGACCGCGAGAGTTTCAAGGCCATTCTGGACCGGCTCGGCTTGCAGCAGCCGCCCAACGGCATTGCGCACAGCCTTGAGCAGGCTCGCGCGATCGCCTGCGACATCGGGTATCCGGTGCTTGTCCGTCCCAGCTACGTGCTTGGCGGTCGTGGCATGGAAATCTGCTTTGACGAAGAATCGCTCGATCGCTACATGCGAACCGCAGTGGATGTGTCTGATCTCGCCGATGCGCCAGTGTTGATTGATCGATTCCTCAGCGAGGCGACCGAGGTGGACGTTGACGTCGTTGCCGACTTCGAGCCGCACGCATCGACCCGAAGCAGCCAGATCACGCCGGCGACCGACGCGCCGAGAGCCGTCATCGCCGGCATCATGGAACACATCGAGCAGGCTGGCGTGCACTCGGGCGATTCGTCCTGCATTCTGCCGCCAGACACGCTCGGGCCGTCGATGCGCCGCCGCATCGCCGAGCAGGCCAAGTCGCTTGCCGAGGCGTTGCGAGTGCGCGGGCTCATGAACCTGCAGTTGGCGATCCGTGACGACGAGATCTACGTCATCGAAGTCAACCCGCGTGCCAGCCGAACCGTCCCGTTCGTTGCCAAGGGAACGGGCGTGCCGTGGTCACGGATTGCGGCGCGGGTAATGATGGGGGCCTCGCTGGCCTCGCTCGAAGACGTGTACACGCGGGAAGACGCCGGGTTCTACTCGGTCAAGGAGCCGGTCTTCCCCTTCGAGAAGTTCCCCGGCGTGGACGTCGTGCTCGGCCCCGAGATGCGGTCCACGGGAGAGGCCATGGGATTCGACCGCTCGCTTTCCGTTGCACTGGCGAAGGCGAAGATGAGCGCCTGGCTGCCCCTGCCGACCGAGGGTGATGTCTTCCTGAGCGTGCGAGATTCAGACAAGCAGGCCGTTGTGGATGTGGCCCGGGCACTCGTGTCGATGGGGTTCCGCGTGCACAGCACTCAGGGCACCTGCGAATTGCTGGCAACCCACAGCGTGGCGGCCACACCGATCCGCAAGATCAGCGAGGGCGCCCGGCCAAACATCGTCGACCGGCTCTCCAATGGAGAGATTGACCTGATCATCAATACGCCAACCAGAACCGGGGCGGATACGGACGAGGGTCGCATTCGAGCCATGGCCGTTCGTTGCCGGGTGCCGATGATCACCACGATCACCGGCGCGATGGCGGCCGTCCGAGCCATCGCGGCCCTCCGCGCCGGTACATGGCAGGTGCACGCCCTCCAGGACGCCAGCCCCGTCCGCGAGCGGCAGGCTGCCGCCGACTAGGCAGGCCGCTGCGACCCCCAGTTCTATGCGATGCCTTGCTTCGCTCCGCACGGCGCAGTGAGCCCGCGCTGCTATCCTTCTCGCCCCATGCCCGCCTGGCTGCCTCAGTTCATCACGTCCATGGTCGTCATCCTCGTAGTGCTGCACATGTGCCTCGGCGCGGCGGCGTACCTGATTCTGCTTGAGCGAAAGGTCTGCGCGTGGGCGCAGGACCGCATCGGCCCGAATCGAGTTGGGCCGATGGGCATGTTGCAGCCGCTTGCGGACGGGCTGAAGCTGTTCTTCAAGGAAGAGTTCGTGCCCAGTGGCGTCGACCGGGTGCTGTTCATTATGGCGCCGGCACTCACCGTGATTCCGGCGATGATCGGGTTTGTCGTCATCCCTTGGGGTGGGTTTCTGGACCTCGGCGACGGGCAGACGGTGGCCATCATGGGGGCCGACATCAATATCGGCGTGATCTATCTGGTCGCGGCGGCCTCGCTCGGGGTGTATGGCGTCGGGCTCGGCGGCTGGGCCTCCAACAATAAATACAGCTTTCTGGGCGGCCTGCGGGCGAGTGCCCAGATGATCTCGTACGAGATTCCGATGGGGCTGGCGCTGCTGTGCGTCGTGCTCACCGCCGGGACCCTGCTTCCGCAGGAGATTGTCCGCTTGCAATTGGATGGACAGTGGTTCGTGCTCCAGCAACCGATCGCGGCCATCCTCTTCTATATCTGCATGCTGGCCGAGTCTGGCCGGGCCCCCTTTGATCTGGCCGAGGCCGAGCAGGAGCTCATCGGTGGCTGGCACACCGAGTACTCCTCGATGAAGTGGGCCCTGTTCTTCATGGGCGAGTACATCCACGTGGTCGTTGGCAGCGCGTTCTTCGCGACGCTGTTCCTCGGCGGCTGGTCGCTCAACCCGGTGACGGGCTGGGATCTCCCGCAGACCGGCGGCATCTGGCTGATGCTCCTGCAGTTCGGAATCGTGCTTGGCAAGGTGTTCCTGCTGGTGTTCCTGACCATGATGGTCCGCTGGACGCTGCCGCGGTTTCGCTTTGACCAGTTGATGCGATTGGCCTGGGAGGGTTTGATCCCGCTCTCGCTGCTTGTGCTGCTCATGACCAGCGTCTTTGTCTACCTCGGCTGGACGCCCTGGCTGTGGGCTGGCTCGCTTGGCTGCGTGGCCCTTGTGTGGCTGGTACTGCCGTGGATGCCGGGGCAGACCTCGCCCAACCGCAAGATCGGCCTGATCGGCAGCCGCTTCAGCCCGCCGGCCTGATGACCGCCCGGCCGCGCCGGTATGCTCGCTGCCCATGCAACCTCTACACACGCTGCTTGGCCTGCTCAGGCTACTGGTGATCACCCGTGGACAGCTCCGGGGTCCCTGGTGGGCGTGGCGGCGGGAGACAGCGTTTGGGAGCGATCCGATCGACCCGAAGATGAGAAAGCGGGCCGCCCGGCACTATTTTGCATGGATCTGGCGGATGCCCTGAGGCCCCGGTTTGGGTTATCAGACATGCCGTGGCGAGGGTGAAAACGGCATGAGATCGCTTGTGAGGCCCGCCAGAGGGTGTTCCCGGGGGTTCCGACGGTGTTGGGCACCGGAAAGGCGGATTCGGGAAGATTCCCGGATGGCCATAAGTGGTGCCTGGGCACGCACTTAGGAATGATCCGCAGGGGGTGCATTGGGAATGTTCAGAGAAAGTTGGCCGCGGGGTGGTAGGCGGAGTCGATCTCAGTATCATCCTCGCCTTCAACGGATCGGCCTCAGTTGGCCGATAGGCGATGAATCGGATCCGTGGCGGCCTGTTCCGTTGGGCGTCACGGGAGGAATGGTTAGTTCTCGGGTGCTCACGTCCCTCGTTGGGAACGACTGGCAGCACTCGGTAAACAGGAGAGTCGTACGATGAGTTTTGCGACCAAGGCAGGCATCTTTGTAGGTGCTGCCGCATTCAGCGGGATGGCTGTCGCCGGTAACGGTGATGCCTCTAACGACCTGCAGTCTCGCCTTGAGGCCGCAGAAGCAAAGATCGCCGAGATGTCGGCCCAGCAGAACAGTGACTGGCTCACCGAGCAGCGCAGCGAGCAGATCCGCGGCATCGTCCAGGATGTCCTCGCCGACGCCGACACCCGTGCCAGCCTTCAGGGCAATGGCGCCACATCCGGCTACAACGATGGCTTCTTCGTCCAAAGTGCTGACGGCAAGTGGTCCGTCAAGATCAACGGTCTCTTCCAGGAGCGTTGGAACCTCGGTCACCAGAGCGGTGGCGGTGCGGGCTTCATCCCAGTCGACCCCGGTGGCAACTACAACACCGCGTTCGGCTTCGAGACCACCCGTGCAGCGTTGAACTTCTCCGGCGAACTCGCCGGCGTGGCGTTCTACAACGCTCGTCTTGACTGGTCGCCTTACAACGGCAACAACAATGTGTACACCGGCGCTAACAACACTGGTGCCGGCCTCTCGAACGATCCGCTCGAGTGGGCCTATGGTGGCTGGAACGTCAACGACTCGATGAAGGTCCAGATCGGCCGTCAGAAGTTTGACGTCATGCGGGGCTTCATGGTCAACGCTGAGGATCAGCAGGCCATCGAGCGTTCGTCCCAGACCTACTACTGGAACACCTCTGCGATCACCAACGGCATCAAGCTCGTCGGCTCCGGCGATCAGATGCGTTGGAACGCGATGTTCTCCAATGGTTCCGGTTCGGCTGTCGGCGGCAACGCTGGCAACAACGCCTGGAACTCCAACGCGCACGGTTGGGCCGTCACCGGCCGCCTCGGCATCCTGCTTCAGGGTGACTGGGGTCAGTTCGACCGCATCGGTTCGTCCAAGGGCGAGACTGATGGCATGCTCCTCGGTATCGGTGCTGGCTACCTCCGGAACCAGAACCAGTCCGAGGACAACTGGATCGTTTCCGCCGACCTCTCCTACGAGGCCGATGGCTGGAACATGTACGGCTCGGTCACCGCCGGCAACAACAACAACACCCCAGGTGTTGCTTGGTCTGCTGATGCCCAGGACGGCAACGACGGGACCTCCATCGGCTGGGAAGTTGGCGCTGGTTACTACCTCGCCGAGGACACCGAGCTCTACGGCCGCTGGCAATGGCTCTCGCCTGGTGTCGCCGCGGGCGGCCCTGGCAACAATGGCCCGAGCTCCAAGCTCAACATCGCCACGATCGGCCTCAACCACTACATTGCCGGACCCAACACCAAGCTCAGCGCCGACTGGAGCTGGTGCTTCACGGATCCGTCCATGGCCAACACCATTGGTGGTGGTGCGTGGGGTCCGACTGGCTGGTGGGTCGCCGGCAATCAGACCTCTGGCAGCCTCTGGCTCCTCCGGACCCAGCTGCAGATCAGCTTCTGATCTGACCTGCTGAGTTCACTTGCTCTGATCTTCACAGCCCCCCGGCGTCCTGCCGGGGGGCTGTTAATTTTAGGCCGATCATCTGGGGCCGATCATCTGAGGGCGA
>CAZMPA010000090.1:0-8723 GCA_964567915.1 uncultured Isosphaeraceae bacterium
GGGAGGGCGTGCCAGTGGGCCGTGGCAATGCCCATCGCACGCGTTGCGCCCAGCACACTCTCACGCCCGAGCGGCGGGCCAACTAGAAGTGCCGGCAGGCCAGGAAGAACGGGCCACGACCGCACCCAGCTCCACCAGTATTCGGAGTGCGGATAGTCCATGAAGAGCAGCCACGAGAACGGCAGGTAGGTCAGCGCGACCACGATTGCGGGGCCGATCGCCCGCTTCATTCGTCGATTTCGCCGTCCGTTGCCGCGGACAACTCGAGTGAGGATGCGGGGAGTTGTGGCGCAATCGTGATGGGTGATGCGTCGTCGATGGCGTCGCCCTGCACACCCAGGTCGTGCAATCGTCTGCCAGAGACGAGCAGCCGTCGTTCGAGTGAACCGACCGACTGGTTGTAGGCGCGGACGGCGGCTTCGAGCTTCTTTCCCAGTGATCCATGGTGCTGTGCAAATGTATTGAGCCGTTCGTACAACTCCTTGCCAACACTCGCGATCTCCCGCGCGTTTCGGGCGAGCGCCTCCTGTCGCCAGCCGAAGGCGATGGACCGAAGCAGGCCAACGAGCAATGTTGGTGTCGCGATCAACACTTTCTCTGCCATCGCGTCGGCATGCATGGTCGGCTTGAGTTCAAGCGCCGCCATGAGGGCCGATTCGATCGGGATAAACATCACGACCAACTCCGGCGATCCTTCAAGTTTGTCCCAGTAGGAACGCTTGGAGAGTTCCTTCCAGCGTGCCTGCACAGCATCGGCGTGCGCGGCTCTTCGCGCGTCCCGTGTCGTCTCGTCGTCGATGGCATCCAGATACGCATCAAGTGGCACCTTGGAGTCCACGGCGATGCGGCCGCCACCCGGCAGGTGCACGACGAGGTCGGGGCGAGATCGCCCATCTTCGCCCACGAGCGTCTCCTGTTCGGTGAAGTCGCAGTGTTCGGTCATGCCGGCGAGTTCGACGACGCGGCGCAACTGCACTTCTCCCCAACGCCCCCGTTGATCAGGCCGGCGCAACGCGGTCGTGAGCCGGCTTGTCTCGGCGCTGAGAACCCGATGAGATTCGAGGACGTGCTTGAGCGTCTCGCCAATCTCACCAAATCCCTTTTGCCGATCCTTGGCGAGTTCTGCGACGAGCTTCTCCTGCTTCTCAAGCTGATCCCGGAGCGGCTTCATGCGTTCCGCGGCCTGCTGCATGAATCGTTCGCTGTTGTCTTGCAGTGCTTTCCGGCTGGACGCGTCAAAGGCATCAAGCAGTTGCTTGCGCATGTCCTCGATGGCGAGTCGTTGCTCTTCGAAGCGGTCCTGAAGTTGCGACTCGCGTTCGGTCAGCGTCGCCAGATCTCGCTCTGCCGTAGATCGTGCGGCCCGCTCGGCGTCGCGTTCGGACCGGAGCGTATCTCGCTCCTGCCGCAAGGGGCCTGCGGTGTCACCCGTTCGCCGGACCGCCAACGTCAGCAATGCCCCCAGAACGGCCCCCACAACAACCCCGACGATGACACTGATCGCATCCACGCCCCGTATCGTACCCGCATGCTGACGACCGTTCTTCTAGCAACCGTGGCCGGTGCATCCCTGATCGAAACCTGGAACAGCACGCCGAATCGCCAGTGGCTTGGCGAGAACTGGTGGGCGAATCGACTGCAGGATTGGGAAGTCCGGGACGGCGAAGCGCGGTGTGTGGAAACGCGGGCCCGACGGGCCATGAGAACCGCACACGTGATCACCGGGGCGATCGACTCCGCTGACGGCGAAGTGATCCTGGAGGTCGATATCGTTCCGCCGGCCGGCGGCTGGCCGGATGCCGGACTTGCAGGCCTCTTGATCGGCTGTGGCGGCCCGGACATTGATCACAGGCTGACGGCGCAGACTCATCATGTGCCGGCCGAGGACGGCGGAATGGTGGTGCTCGTCGACGCTGCCGGTCAGGTGTCAGCTCGATCATTCGAGAACCCGTTGGATGATGCTGGCTATTGGTCGATCTCCAAGGTCGTCACGCCCGACGACCTCCCGGAGCTGGAGGGCGTTCAATCGAGCGAGGGCGCAGGTGGGTACAGGGTGCGGCTCCGCGTTGTGCTTGATGACGCAACGCTGCGGGCCCAGACCACGTCTGCAGATGGGCGATCTTCGTGGACGTCATCGTCACCGGTTCCTGAGTCAATGCGGTCCGGAGGTGTGGCGATCGTGTCCCACCGGGGCGAGTTCGGGTTCGACAACTTGACACTCAGCGGTGAGGGTGTGCGGATTGAGAGTGACCGCGCATGGGGGCCCGTGCTCTGCACGATGTATACAGTCGATGACGGTCTGCTCTCGCTCACGGCCCAGTTTCCCCCGATGAACGCGCGGCGGCCCGGCGAGGCGACGCTGGAGGTCAATCGGGCCGGCGACTGGCTGCCGGTGTCAGTGGCCCGAATTGACCCGGTGTCGTGGACCGCATCATTCAGAGTGCCACAGTGGGACGCATCGACCGACGCGCGATACCGCGTCCGATTCGACGAACCGGTCTCCGGTGAGATTCCGCGCGTGACGTACAGTCAGATCGGAACGATTCCTGCAGAACCAACGCAGGGAGATGTGGTCATCGCGGCCATGAATTGTCAGAAGGTCTATACGGGGGGCCTGAAGTGGAATCACGACGGGCTGTGGTTGCCGCACGATGAGACAGTCGATGCTGTGGCTTCGCAGCAGCCGGACCTTCTTTTCTTCGCAGGCGATCAGGTCTACGAAGGCGATCTCACCCCGGTCGATGCACACCATCCGATCCAGGACTACCTCTACAAGTGGTTTCGCTGGTGCTGGGCGTTTGGATCGCTGACTCGAGACACACCATCGGTGGTGATTCCAGATGATCACGACGTCTACCACGGCAACATCTGGGGCGCGGGTGGAAAGAAGGCAGAGAAGACCGATGAGCTCACGGCGCAGGACAGCGGTGGGTATCGCATGCCGCCAGAGTTCGTCAACGCGGTGCACAGGACACAGACGTCACACTTACCGCCCCCCATTGATCCAGCGCCCATTGAGCAGGGCATTTCGGTCTACTTCACAGATCTGGAGTGGGGAGGCGTGTCATGCGCCGTTCTGGCGGACCGCATGTTCAAGTCTGCGCCGTCTGTGGCGGTTCCTGCGGGCAGATTCAAGAACGGCTGGCCGCAGGCTGAGGGATTCGATGCGGCTGCTGGGGCGGACGTGCCTGGGGCCGAACTCCTTGGCCCGAGGCAGGAGCGTTTTCTCGATGAGTGGGCGACGAGGCAGGACGGGCGATTTGCAAGTGTGGTGTTGAGCCAGACACCATTCTGCAATCTCGCGACGCTGCCGCCCGGGGCTACGACGGGTAGTGGGCTTCCCCGCGCGCCGCTTCCTGAGCCGGGGGAGTATCCGGAGGGCTACACATTGGCGGCAGATGCCGATTCAAACGGATGGCCGCAGACCGCGCGGAACCGCGCGGTGCGGTCGATGGCCAAGGCGGACGCAGTGCACATCTGCGGCGATCAGCATCTGGCGGCACTCCTGGAGTACGGGGTCGACTCATTCGATGACGGCGTGTGGGCATTCTCGATTCCAGCGGTCTCCAATACGTGGCCGCGTCGGTGGTTCCCCCCGGAGCCGGGCGGCAACCACAGGCCGGGTGATCCCGCCTACACGGGTGAGTACATCGATGGCTTTGGAAACAGGATGCGTGTACACGCCGTTGCGAACCCGGCCAGGTCGGGGCGGGTGCCATCGAACCTGCATGACCGGATGCCTGGCTTTGGCATCATTCGGCTGGACCGGGGCACTGGCCGGGCGACGTTCGAGTGCTGGAAACGCCCCCAGCGGGGCATCGACGACCCTCCGTCCCAGTTCTCCGGCTGGCCCCAAACCAACTGACCGCCGGTCACTTTATCTCTTTGTCCCACAACGACTTACAAAAGTGCAGTTTTGTAACCTGTTGTCGCATATGGAGATAAAGTGACCGGCGGTCGATTTGGCGTAAGTGTTGGGATGGTGGTGGGTTGGGTTGGCGGGCTGTGGAGGTGAGGCTTTCGCGGTACCCTACGCGACTTTCCTGATGTGGACGTCCTTTGATGGAGATTCCAATGACGCTGCTCGCCCTTGCCGTGACCTCAATGACGCTCCTGTGCCCCGAGCCCGTGCAGCAGGAGTGCCCGCACACCGGGGCGTCCGGGGCAGCCGGGGGGGAGACGCCGCACGCATCGCATGCGGCTGCATCGACTTCCGGAACCGGAGCGCTTGGCGCAGCGACGCAATTGACGTTCGGCGAGCAGTTCGTCAAGGCCGGCGAGTCATACATCTCTCCTGATGGAAGCATGGTCATCTTCCAGGCCGTCGCGGTTCCTGAAGGCGGCGGCGAGCCGGACGAGCATTACGCCATGTACCTCGGCGATCTGCACCACCAGAACGGCTCCTGGCGACTCGACAACATTCGACAACTGACACCCGAAGGCTCAGCCAACACGTGCGGCTGGTTCCACCCAACCGATCCGAACACGGTCATCTTTGCGAGCACCGTGACCGAGCCCCAGGGCGGCGACACGCCCGGATATCAGCGGGGAAGCAGGAAGTACAAGTGGTCCTATCCGCCTCGTATGCGCATTGTTGAGGCGCGGATCGACGGCGAGTTCCCCCCACCCCTGACGCTGCTTGAAGGCGATGAGTCTGCATACCAGGCCGAGTGTTCCATCAGCCCGGACGGCCGGCACTTGCTGTACACCTCGCACGAGACGGGCGATGGCGACATCTACATCCGTGATCTCAAGACAGGCAAGCGGCACCTCGTTGTGGGCGCCCCCGGGTACGACGGCGGGCCATTCTTCTCGCCAGACGGAACACGCATCACCTATCGAAGCGACCGCAACAGCGACAACCTGCTGCAGGTCTTCGTCGGAGAGCTCGCATTCGACGAAGCGGGCACAATCACCAGCCTGGACGAAGAGATCCAGCTCACCAACAACGAGCACGTCAACTGGGCGCCGTTCTGGCATCCTGACGATGCCCGACTGGTCTATGCAACGAGCGAGGCGGGCCACGACAACTACGAGGTGTATGAAATCGAGGCCGCGGCCGGCGGAGGCGTGGGCAAGCCCGCCAGATACGGCACGGGCAAACGGCGGATCACCGAAGTCGCGGGCTTTGATGGGTTGCCGGCCTTTGACCCCACCGGCCAGATCATGATCTGGACCAGCCAGCAGGGCGGCGATGGAAGCCAGTTGTGGATTGCCCCCTATGGCGTCGAATCGACGGCCAAAGTCGCTGGCGAGTGCCCTGTATCCCACTGAGGCCCGGTCCGAAGCAAGCAAACAAGCACCCAGCGGCGATTTCGGTCAGAATGCGCCGCTCGCGGTTGTCGCTCGCCTGCCGCGAGCCTTGAACCATGTGCCACCCGAAGGAAGAGGAGTCCGATCCCATGATGCTCGAAGCCATGATTGTGGCCGCTGCTGCGGCGCAGAGCCCGTCTCCCCAGGGCGACCTCATTCCACGAGAAGTGCTCTTTGGAAATCCTGAGCGGTCCAGTGTCTCCATCTCTCCAGACGGAACCATGCTGGCCTTCCGAGCGCCTGTGGATGGCGTCATGAATGCGTGGGTCCAGCCCGTTGAGGGCGGCGATGCGAAGGCGTTGACCAGCTTCACTGACCGCCCAATCAGCGGTCTGAGCTGGGCCTGGAATGGAGATCAACTTCTGTTTACCAAGGACGCTGGAGGTGACGAGAACTTCCACGTCTACGTTGTGGACCTCACTGGAGGCGAGCCGCGGGACTTGACTCCGATGGACGGTGTGCGAGCGGGCATTTCCGATGCGTCACGCGACCGCCCGGATGACATCATCATCAACATGAACGACATGAACCCACAGTTCATGAATGTCTACCGCGTCAATACGCGAACTGGCGAGCGAACACTTCTTCAGGAAAACGACGGCTACCTCGGGTACACGCTCGACGACGACTGGAACGTGCGCGGTCGCGCCAGGATGAACGAGGATGGCGAACTCGTCACAGAGTTGAAAGACGTCGGCAGCGATGAGTGGTATGAGTTCATGACCATTCCGTCTGATGAAATGATGACGACGAGCGTCAGTGGCTTCAACAAGAAGGGCAACCGCCTCTACGGCGCATCATCCCTCGGTCGGGACAAGGCGGCCCTGGTGTGGTGGAAACCCGAGCGAGGCGGCGCCGACAACCCGACGGTCGTCTTCGAGTCCGACAAGGCGGACGTGTCGGGCGGCATTTCCAACCCGGATACCTACGAACCTGAGGCGGTGGTCGTGAACTACCTGCGTCCGGAATGGCACGTACTCGACGACGCCATTGCCAAGGACGTTGCCGCGCTCCAGGAGCTCGATCAGGGCGACTTCCACATCACGGATCGCACGGCAGACAATCGCACATGGGTCGTGGCGTACAACAACGACGTCGGGCCCCCGCGATACTGGCTTTGGGATCGAGATGCAGGGAAGGGCCGTTTCCTGTTTACGACGTGGCCGTCGCTCGAAGGCGCGCCACTCGCTTCAATGCAGGCTGTGGAGATTGAAACTCGAGACGGGCTGAAAATGCCGTCATACCTCACGGTTCCAAAGGGATCGGATGGCAAGAATCTTCCGATGGTATTGTTCGTGCACGGTGGCCCATGGGCCCGGGACGGCTGGGGCTACAACCCGTATCACCAGTGGCTCGCAAACCGCGGGTATGCCGTGCTCAGTGCGAACTTCCGTGGATCCACGGGATTCGGAAAGTCATTCGTCAACGCCGGTAATCGAGAGTGGTACGGCAAGATGCAGGACGACTTGAACGACGCGGTCGACTGGGCTGTCGAGCAAGGCATCGCCGACCCGAAGCGGGTTGCCATCATGGGCGGCTCCTACGGCGGGTACGCCACACTTGCCGGTCTCACGAGAGATCCCGACAAGTTCGCCGCGGGCGTCGACATCGTCGGGCCATCCCACGTTCGGACGCTCATCGAGGCCGTACCGCCGTACTGGAAGCCGATGATGAAGATGTTCGATGAACGCGTCGGAAGTCTGGACGAGCCCGCCTACCTCGACGCCATCTCGCCGCTGACGCACGTTGAGTACATCAAGAAGCCATTGTTGATTGGCCAGGGTGCCAACGACCCCCGCGTCAAGATTGCGGAGAGTGATCAGATCGCTGAGGCAATGAACCAGAGCGGCCTGCCGGTGACCTATGTCGTATTCCCCGACGAGGGGCACGGATTCCACAATCCCAAGAACAGCATGGCGTTCAACGCGGTGACCGAGCAGTTTCTGGCCGAGCATCTCGGCGGTCGTATGGAGCCCATTGGAGACGACATCGCGGACTCGACCGCCCAGGTTCGGGACAAGGGGGGGCTGGCCCTCGCCGTTGAAACCTATGTCCCCGAAGCGGGCGAGGATGAGCCCGCGCCTGTTCAGCACGTTGCACTTGAGGACCTCTCCCCCGAGGAGCAGCAGCAGGTCCAGATGGTGCTGGCACAGTTTGAGCAGGTGCCTGTCGAGCAGTTGCCGATGATTCGCAACCAGATGATGCAGCAGCGGAGCATGGCGCCACCCGAGGCGATCAAGCTCGTGGACTATCTCATCCAGACTCTGGATGAACGAATCGAGCAGTCAACCAGGGAAGGCTCGCCAGCCTGACTCGGCCGCGTCCCGGCTGACCTATCCTCTGTTCCATGCAGCGGCGTCTCTTCACCGCGGTTCGCATTCTGCTCGTGGCTGTCGGCGTCGCGGTGGTCGTTTATGCGGTGAACTGGCGGACAATCGTCGTGTTGCCTGCGGGCGATTCGGCGTTGACTGGTGCGGCGAGCAACAACGAGACTTCGCATGTGGTCGAGGCGATAACTGCGGCCGGTCCCGGCTTCGTCATGGTGACGACTGCGTCGGGGCTCACAGGAGAAGTTCCGGTTGATGCAGTCAGGATGGGCATGCTCGATGTCCTCGGCGGCGCCAATGTGTGGTGGCTCTTGATCGGGCTCGGGCTCGTCGGATGTGTGTACCCGCTGCAGACGACCAGGTGGTGGATTCTGATGCGGTGCCGAGGCCTCAATGCCTCGTGGCCGCGAACGCTCCGCCTCGTTCTGGTGGGCGCATTCTGCAACTTCGCACTTCCGGGCACTGAGGGCGGCGACGTCGTGAAGGCATGGGGCGCCGCGAAGGGGTCCGGCCGCCGGGTGGAGTCCGTCATGAGCGTTGTGTTTGATCGAATCACCGGACTGGCGGGGCTGGTGATTCTCGCGGCGGTCGTCGGCCTGCTCGTTGCCGAGTCCGAGGAAGCTCGTGAGATTGGTCGGTGGGTCGGATGGACCGCACTTGGCGTGGCCACTGTGGCAGTGTGCGCCTTTGTCATCGCCACTCGCGGGTGGCTTCGCATGCCGGACATCGCAAGACGATTCGGTGGTGGATTGCCCGTCAAGCTTGCCGAAGCCGCCTCCGCCTATGCGAGGCACCCGGCAGCGGTGGTGGGGGCGACGGGTGTATCGGTGTGTGTGCAGGTGGCGCTGGCGTCCGCGGCTGGATGTGCGGCCTGGTCGCTGGGTGTGACGCATGACATCACCGTCATTCTCGCAGTGGTACCGGTGCTGTTCCTTGTTGCTGCAGTGCCGCTCTTCTGGCAGGGAGCGGGCGTGATGGAGGCGACCGGAATCGCGCTGCTTGCGGCGCCCGGCGTCGCCAGTGTGAACCAGGTCGTCGGCTTTCTTCTGCTCTACCGCGCCTTCGGCAAAGAAGCGCACGTTG
>CAZMPA010000091.1:0-8664 GCA_964567915.1 uncultured Isosphaeraceae bacterium
GCGATGGCGACGCCGTTGTAGACGACCGTGACCTTGTCCGGATTGACGCCATATCGCCTGATCACGATGTTCCGCGTCAGACGCGACACGGTGATCACCCGCATCGCGCCGTGCATACCGCGTCGCTCGATATCGTAGATCTGCTGGTTGACCTGCTCGCCGCTGCGATCAAACTCGGTCGAATGGACGTGCACGACGAGCGGTTTGCCCGTCCGCCTGGCGACTTCCAGGCCCGCCGGATAGGTCATCCAGTCATGGGCGTGCACAACGTCAAAGTCCCGCTGGCTCGCTGCTGCTCGCGCAAAGGCTGCGAAGCGACGAACCTCTGTCATGACATCACCGCTGTAGTCGGTCTTGCCACCTTCGGCGGGCTGGTCGGGAGTGAATGCGTCGTCCGCGTCGGCATCGAGCGGCTCACGAGTCTGCTCGTCTGCTGCGGCAGGACTGGCCGTCTTGCCCTGCGGACCTGTTCCGATCGCGGCGACGGGGCAGTCAGCGTCCGCCGCCTCATAGGGCTGCGTGAGTCGCACGGGCAGGTGGACGAACTCGACATCATCAGAGAACGGCGCCGTCTCGGACGAAGCGGGCGGCTGTGGCGTTGCTGCATCGGGCTGCGCGGGCGGCGACTTGGTGGCGGTCGCCGGGAACATCTGCGGTTTCGCGTCTACAGTCTCGGGGCTGAGCAGATCGACATGAGCCGACGCGTTGGGGTCCGTCGCGCCGGGCATGACGAAGGTGATGGCCATGCCCCGAGCGTCCATCGCGCGGGTCAGTCCGTGGCAGGCCGTGCCAAGGCCACCTGTGATGTAGGGCGGGAACTCCCAGCCAAGCATGAAGACGCGCATGGATCCATCCTGTAGGCGGTGCCGCCCCATCCGGCGGAGTGCGCCAACACGCAGATCCGAGGAGGGACGGGAGCCCCGCATGGTACCCTTCGCTCCGTGACGACACCTGCCCAATCCATGTCGGGCCGATCGTGGACGACGCGAGATCTGCTCGATTGGATCGAGGGGCACTTATCGCAGCGGGGGGTCGATGAGCCCCTGCTCGTGGCCCGGTGGCTGGTGGCGTCCGCCATCGGCACCGACCCCATTCACCTGTACACCGACCTGGAACGCCCCGCGTCGGATTCGGAGCGAGCAGCCCTTCGCGACCTGGTCGCTCGTGCCGGGAACCACGAGCCCGTCCAGTATCTCATAGGCGAAGCCGGGTTTCTGGGCAGGCTGTTCGAGGTGGGACCGGGCGTGCTTGTCCCGCGAACGGCAACCGAGACACTGGTGCAGCACGTCCTGACGTGGCACCGAGGCCTGGACGAGGCCGATCGTCCAGACCCGCTGCGTGTGGCCGATATTGGAACAGGGAGCGGATGCATCGCCGTGACGATCGCGCTGCAGCAACCGTCATCGCTCGTCGTCGCAGTGGACTGCGAGCAGGCGGCGGTCGAAACGGCCCGCAGAAACGCCAACACGCATGGGGTCGCTGACCGAGTCTCGGTTGTGCATGGCGATCTGTGTGATCCGCTCGAAGATCAAGTGGACGTTCTGGTCTCAAATCCTCCTTACATCGACGACGCGCGGTGGACGAAACTGGCCGCGAACGTGCGCGCGTGGGAGCCGGAGCGGGCACTTCGAGGCGGACCGGACGGTTTGGACGTTGTGCGGCGGCTTCTTGAGCGGGCGCCCGATCATGTGCGCAGCGGGGGGCTGCTGGTCGTCGAGACGGATGATCATCACGCCGCGGCGGCCTGCAGGCTGGCGGCGGAGTCGGGGGCGTGGCAAGACTGTCGCGTGCTTCGGGACGAATTCGGCGACGACCGCTTCATCACGGCCAATCGAGCGTGAGTGGCTCAGCCGGGTCGATCTGTCGCGGCGACACAAAGGGCGTTGCGGACGGCCTCGATGAGCTGCGAGGTTCGGAACGGCTTGAGCAGGATTCCCTGCACGCCGTCGGCACTCGCCCGCACGATTGTGTGGTCTGGGTCGTATCCGAAGCCTGTCATCAAGACGACCGGGACGTCTGGGAGCACCTGCCGTGTTCGGGTGAAGACCTCGTACCCGGTCGCGTCGGGCAGCCTGATGTCCGAAACGACCATGGCAAAGCCCTCGCCGGTTTCGGCTTCTCCCAGTGCCGCAAACGCCGTGCCGCCGCTCTCACAGGCGATGACGACACAGCCGAGTTGCTCCAGCACCTGGGCAACTTCCATTCGAACCCGGTCTTCATCGTCCACGACCAGAACGCGTCGTCCTGCCAGCGTGGGGTCCCGCTGAATCGTGTGGAGTTCATGTTCGGCGTCGATGATCGATCGCGGACCCGCTGCGCACGCCGACACGCGACTGGTCATGTCCGCAACGATCCGGTTCAACTGTTCGGCGAGTCCGGCGTCACTGGTTGCCGCCGCGAGATCGCGCAGCTCGGAGATCGGTCGATCCAACTCGGCGCTCAAGCTGTGAGAAACCTGTTCGCAAGTCGCTGCTCGCTCAACCACCAGGAGGTCGAGCGTGTGCAGGGCCAATGCGATTGTTCCGGCGAATGCCTCTGCGTGTCGCTGGTCTTCCTCGGAGAATGTGTCGAGCGAGTCGGACTCGATGTTGAACACCCCGATCACTCGATCATGGGCAAGAAGTGGGACCGTCAACGAACTTCCAGCGTCGTCGAGACCTTCGCGGTAAAGGGGGTCCCGTCGCGCATCTGCGCACCGGTAGGACCGGCCGGTCGCCGCCACCCACCCCGATATCCCGTTTCCGGTCTCACACGCCGTGATCGATTCGCCGATTCGCAGTGGAGAGAGATTCTCCGAGATGACCAATTCAAGCCGTTTGGAGCCGGGCGACAGCAGACGGATCTCAAAGTGGTCGAAGCGCAGCATCTGCTTGACTGCGGAGACAATGCGTCGTTCAAGGATCGACAGCCGTTCGGCGACGGTCGTGCGGGCGATTTCGGCTCGGTCGAGATGGAGCGACGGCATCGCTGCGGCTGCATCGCAGGCCCTGTTGGGCGTCTCTCCGGAAGAATCAGATGTGGGCGACCGTTGGTTCATGTGCCCAGCCTCTCAAGACCTCACGAGAAGCCTACCTCATGTTTCGGGACCGGCAAGCGATTCACCTTGACAGAAGCCGCTTGTGACGGAACGATCGCGTCCCAACCAACCAGCGGAGTTCACTTGATCGGATGATTCGGGCGGCTCACATGACAAGGTGTTTCGGGCCGGTCAGGGCCGTCGACGACGTGTCCTTCGAGATTGAGCGGGGCAGGGTCGCCGGTTTTCTCGGTCCAAACGGTGCAGGTAAGACCACCAGCATGCGAATGCTCGCCGGTGTGCTGCCGCCGACCTCTGGCCGGGCATTCATTGACGGGCACGATGTCATGGACCAGCCCAGAGCCGCTCACAGGTGCCTGGGGTGGCTGCCGGAGGGGGCGCCCGCCTGTGATGAGCTCCGCGTGGAGGAGTACCTGCGATATCGAGGCGCGTTGGCTGGTGGCGTGCCGCGAAGGCGGTATGCCGAGTTGATGGGCCGATGCGACCTGACGGATGTTCGCCGGCGATTGGTCGGACAGCTCTCTCGGGGATACAGGCAGCGGGTTGCACTTGCCGCGGCATTGGTTGCAGACCCGGTCGCCCTCATCCTCGACGAGCCGTCCACCGGCCTGGATCCGGTTCAGCAGCGGACCTTTCGCGGTCTCGTACGGGAACTCGCTGAAGACCGGGCCATCCTCTTCTCGACCCATCAGGTGGGTGATGCGCTGGCTGTCTGTGACGAGTTGCTGGTCATTGTGGGCGGTGCTTTAGTGGCGGCGGGTGATCTTGATTCGCTCCGGGCCGCAATGCCGAATCGGAGTGTGGTGCTTGAGGCGTCGGGTGTGGATGTGCAGGCCAGCCTTGCCGAGATTCCCGGTGTGGCGGGCGTCCGTGTGACGTCCCGGCCGGGGGGCTGGCACCGCGCTGAGTGCACGCTTACGACCGACGCCAGGGAGCAGATTGCCACTGCGATCACGCAGGCCGGAGGAACGATCCGCGAACTCAGGGACGCAGAGGGGTCGATTGAGCAGTGGCTGCACGGATTGCTGGAAGGTGAGCCGGCATGACACGGGCTGTGGTCATCGCATGGCGCGACCTCAAGGCGTTCTTCCTCAGCCCAGCGGGTTGGCTTGTTCCTGCGCTCTTCCTCTTCAGTTCCGGGCTGGTGTTCATGCAATCGGTCTTCCATGCAGGACATCCGGCGAGCCTTCGGGCGGTCGTGGGTTTCAACGCGATCTTTTTGCTTCTTGCCGCCCCGGCGGTTGTGATGGGAAGCGTGTGTGAGGCTCGCAGGCGCGGCACGCTGGCGCTGCTACAGGCGAGCCCCGCCTCGAGCTGGGAGATCATCCTTGGCATGTGGTTGGGGGGCCTCGGCGTACTGGTCGCGTTGCTCGTGCCGACCCTTTTGCAGGTCGTCGCCTTGGAGTGGTATGGCCGCCCAGACCTCGGGGCCATTGCGTGCGGCTACCTCGGTCTGCTGCTGCTGGGCGGCGCCGTGTTGGCGTCAGGATTGTTCGCGTCGGCGGTTGTGGGCAGTCAGGCGGTGGCGTTCTTAGTGACCTGCATCGGCTGGGTACTGGTCTCGGTCATCCTCGAGGTCGGGCTGCCGCGGGTCCTTCCGCCGGCGTGGCATGCCACACTGGCGTCGATTGATCCGTTGCAGCGGCTACAGGACTTCACGGTCGGCCTGCTCGACTCAGCGAATGTCATCTACTTCGTCTTGCTTGTGGCGGTGTTTCTGGCGGCCGCGGCGTCGGCGATTCGGGTTGGGTGCAGCCGGATTGCGTCGACGCTGGGCGTGGTCGGTATGTTCGCCCTGCTCGTCGGCGTGGCGTCTCTGGCGATGCATCCGGCCGTCCGAGGCCATGTGGATGCGACCAAGTCACGGGCGTACTCTTTGAGTCCCCAGACGGTGGCCATGCTCGACGATGTCGATGAGCCCTGGCGAGTCGCCGTGCTGCTCGTTGAAGATCAGGCCGACCCGGCCATGCTGCGTCAAGTGGACGAGGTTTTGCAGCGATTCGCGGCAGCGGCGCCTGCGATCCAGGTTCAACGCATTGATCCCACGGCTCCGGAATCACTCGCAGCGTGGGAGTCGGTTCTCTCGGATCTCCGGGGTCACGACGCGGCGGCAGCAGAAGATTGGTCTACGGCGATCGATGAGGGCATTGCGGCGCTCGAGTCGCTGGTGTTCTTTGCTCGGCGGGCAGCTGGCCCGGTTCGAAGCCTGGCCGATGGCGACGTACTCACCACGGGCGCCGCGACGCTGAGTGTGCTGGCCGCGCAGGGAGATCGCATCGTTGCCAAAGTGAATGCGTTTCTACGTACCGGTCCGGATCGACCGCTGCCGGAGTGGTCGGCCGCGCGGTCGGTGCTGGTGCAGTCGCTGACGCAGTGGGGGAGTGAACTGGACGGGATTGCTCGGGCCATGTTCGGGCGGGACGGCGACCTGCCTTCGACGGTCGGCGCTCGGGCATTCCATCAGGAGGCAGCGAGGCTGTCGCTTGCGGCCGACCGGCTCGCGCGGCTTGAGCCGCTCGCTTCGGCAGATCACGGGCGGCTGCTGCTGGGGGGTGAGGCGGCCGTCATCATCGGCCCCGGAGGCTCGAGGGTCATTCCGGGCGGTCAGCTCGTGCCAAACTCCATCTCGTCAAACGGCACGGGCCGCGTGGCCTTTGACCAGCGATTCCGCGGCGAACAGCTCATTGCGGCCGCTATGCGGTCCATCAGGGACGGCTTGCGGCCGCGTGTCGTCTTTATGCACGATGAGGAGACATCGGTACGCAGCCCAGGGCGGCCAGAGCGTGACGTCTCGGGCGTGGCATCCATGCTCGACGCGGCGGGCTGGACCGTGCAGGAGTGGCAGCCGCACAAGGCACCCGCTCCGCCAGACTGGTCCGGTGGACCGACGGCGTGGGTGGTGCTTCCTTCGGTTCGGCGTGGGCGTCTTGAGGCCAGCGCCAGCGAATCGGCATTGCTTGCCGCGGCCCACGACCTGCTCGCAAGCGGGCAGGGCGTGATGATCAACCTGTTTCCAAGTTCCATCGTCGGCCTCGGCCAGGCCGATCCATGGGCTGCGTTGGCTGCATCGGTCGGCGTGCAGGCACAGACAGGCAGCGTGCTGCTCCGGAACGTGTCGCAGGCAGGCGTGGCGGCCCGGCCCGAAGCGGCCATTGAACTGACGGACTTTCCTGCGGCGCACCCCGTCGCAGCCGCGCTGCACGGCCAGTCTCTGCTGCTCCCGATGGCCATTCCTCTGCAGGTCCAGAATGCGGAGCCGGCGATTGGGTCCCTGCCGCCGGCGGCCGATGTCTGGCTCGAAGATGAGTGGAAGTCGCTCGTGTCGGTCGATCGCCGCATGCGACGGCGGACGCCGCAGTTTGATGCAGAAGCTGTTCCCAGCGAGCCAGTTCCGCTACTCGTCGCTCGCACGCTACCGAACGGCGGTCGCGCGATCGTCGTGGGCAGTGGTGGATGGATGCGGACTGCTGTTGCTGACGCCGCGGCGTCCGCGGGCGGGGACCGCGTCTCGCTCGTTCACCCGGGCAACCATGAGCTCATGCTGGCTGGCACCGCCTGGCTGGCGGGTCTTGACGACCGCATTGCCCGCGGCGCCCTCAGTCAGGAGGTCGCGAGGCTTGCGAGTGTGCCAGCTGCCTCAAGGACGGCGTGGGGCTGGGTGCTGCTGGCCGGTCTTCCCGCGGCATCGCTGCTTCTGGGCTTTGGGATCTGGCTATGGAGGCGAGCCTGATGCGGTGGATGGCCGTCTTGATGGTGTGGCTGCTCGCAGCACTGAGCCTGGGTGTGTCCTGGCTGGTGCATGCGGAGCGTGGCGAGGCAGACGCTGGTGAGCTGCTGGTGCATTCCTTGCCCATCGAGGACGTTGACGAGATCGACCTGCACGTCGATGGCATGGACTGGTCGTACAGGCGTGAGGCCGATGGATGGTGGCAGACCACGCCGTTTCGGCATCGCATGCACGGGGACCTGCTCATGGCACTGCCTGAAACCATGCAGTCGCTCGACGTGCTGGATGCGATCGACGGAGCGGACGAGCGACTCCCAGCACTGGCCACGCTTGGTCTGGCTCCTCCCACCGCGACCGTCCGGCTTGGCGGCATGCGGGACGGCGCGCGGGCGCAGCGGGTGTTGCACCTGGGGCGATGGGGCATGGCCGGCCGCGCGTGGGCGGCTGAGCCCGGTTCGGGACAGGTGATGGTTGTGGACGGCGCGCTCCACGCGATCCTCAACGATGAACCGCCCGAGAGCTGGCGTGACTTGCGGCTCTTCCCGGACCTCTCCGTCGATGCCGACGCCGTCTCCAGAACCGTGTCTGGCGAAACGCTGACGCTTGAGCGTGATGGACGGCGTTGGCGCATTACCGAACCGCTCGAGACCCGCGCCGATGCTGCGGCGGTGATGCAGCACGTTTCCGAACTCGCGGCCACCCGAGCGGCGGCCGTGCTGCTTGACGAACCCCCGGATCTGGCGGCATTCGGTCTGGAGCCTCCCGTCGCCAGCGTGCGCGTGTCGTCGGGCGACACCACGCGTCGCGTCCGCGTGGGGGCGCGTCTCGGCGGCGCCAGCCAGGACCGCTATGCCATCGTGGACGGCGTTCCCAGCGTGGTGCAGATCGAAGCGGCAGACGTCGCCCGGCTATTGGGGAATCCGACGATGTTCGTCGATCACATGGGGACTGACGTCGCCCGCCCCGATGTCGCCGAGGTGCGGGTGGCCACGCCCGACGCAGATGTGACGGTTCGCCGCGTGGGGGACCGCTGGCATGCATCAGAGGATCTGGAAGTGCCTGCCGGGTCCGTGTCGGCGCTGCTTGATGCGATCCTTGACCTGCGTGCTGAGGAAGTCGCGCTCCGGGAGACCTACCCGCGTGAACTGGAGCAGGCGGTGATCATCCTGATGGACGATGACGGCGGCCCGCTCGACACGGTGCGTGTCCTGCGTGAGCCGGGACCGCCCGTGGGGCGGCGCCGGTGGGCGCTCGAGAACGGCGACAATGTCCTTCGCATCCTTCCAGAAGACGCAGGCGTTCCGTTTCAGGCCGTGCTGCGAGCCGCGCAGCCGGCGCCGTAGCGAAGCAGGACGTCTCCATCGCGTCGGTGTACCGAGTGCAGGTTGAGTGTGGTGCTTGAAGCGATGTTGGTTGGGGCCCGGCCAGTCATGGGCGGCGTGGCCTGCGGGTCGCCAAGCAGGCGTGGTGCAATGAAGACCGCTGCTTCACAGATCAGGTCCTCGTCAAAGAGGCTGCTGAGCAGGCCGGGGCCCGCTTCGACGAGCACCGAGTGCACGCCGTACCGCTGCAACAGGAGGGACAGCGTCTGGGCGAGGTCGATGCGGGGTCCACGCATTGGGCCCTCCATGACCGTGGCGCCGGCTTGACGCAGCGCGTCGGCGGCGGCGCGATCCGCCGCGTTGCCGACGACAACAATGAGCGGCGCATCCGGGATTGTCCTGATGAGCGCCGAGTCGAGCGGAACCGCGGCCCTGGGGTCGATGACAATCCGGGCGGCGGTGCGGCGAACATGAACGTCACGGGCAGTGAGCCGGGGGTCGTCAGCGAGCACCGTTCCGATTCCGGTCAGTACGGCGTCCACACGCCCGCGCTCGCGGTGTACGAGTCGCCGGCTTCG
>CAZMPA010000092.1:0-4317 GCA_964567915.1 uncultured Isosphaeraceae bacterium
CCCACGTCCCTTCCGGGCCGTAGACATTGTGAAAGCGGGCGACGCGGCAGTACATACCGAAGTCCTCACGGAAGTGGCGGCACATTCGCTCCGAGAACAGCTTCTCCCAGCCGTAACCGTCCTCGGGCATCGCCGGATAGGCGTCCTCTTCCTTCAGCGGAATGACGTCCTCACTGGTCTGCTTGTCAGCGTTGTAAACACAAGCCGATGAACTGTAGAAGTACTTGTCGCTGCCGCAGTCGCGGGCGGCCAATGTCATGTGCACGTTGATGAGCACCGACAGCATGCAGAGCGCCTTGTTGTTCTCGATGAAGCCCATGCCGCCCATGTCTGCGGCGAGTTGGTAGACCTCGTTCATGCCGTCGCACGCTGCGTAGCAGGCGTCCTTCTCCTGAAGGTCAGCAATCACATTGTCAGCCGCATCATGAACCTGATACCACTCGTCGTACGGCTTGATATCCACACTGCGAACGTCGTGGCCCTGTTCGAGGAATTCCTTGACGAGATGGCCGCCGATGAAACCGCCGCCACCGGCGACGAGGATGGTCTTCTTGGACATGGGAACGGGTCCTGATCTAAAGGGGAATGTCGGATGAGCCTGAGTGCAGGCTACTCAGATCGGCTCCCCGGGCAGCTTGAATGAGCAGCAAGCGACAGATCAGTCAGAATAGCACACCCTGCTGGGCGGTTCCATGATCGACCACCGCAAAGCCCTGACACTCAAGTGGCCATCCCCTAAGGACATACACACACGTACACCTGCCACCCATCGATCTCCCCCATCCCGGGTTCCAGTGGCCCCGCGGGCTAGACATCCCAGCCGTCCAATTCATCGCCCAACGCATCAATGAGCGGGCCGAGGTGCTTCTCATAGTTCTTCCACCGCGCCACGGACGTTGTGTACATCTTCTGGCCGACCTGGTCGTACGAGATCGTCGCGGGCACCCGCTTGCTCTTATGGAAGTCAAGCACCCGGTCATCCCAGTCCAGGCCGAGGTAGTCGATCAGCCGGCGGCTCTCCCCTTCCTGATCCTCGGTCAGTTTCTCATAGGAGACCTCGTGGATCTCCATGTCCAACACGTCCTGCCAGTGCCGGGCGAGTTGCTGACGCGTTCGGTACATGAGCGCCAGGTCTTCGAGCTTCGACGTATATGAGTGACCAGACGCCAGCAGGTTCGTGGTGTGACACGACACCAGGTTGTCCAGTGGATGCCGCTTGATGTGAATCGCGCGGAGCCCCGGCAGGAGAACCGAGAGCATGCCCAGCGTCTCGTAAGTATTCAACACCTTGTTCACCACCCGCCGCTTGCCTCTGGCCGCGACATCGATCGCATCCGTGTACAACGTCTGCATGTTCTGAATGTTTTGGGGGAGCAGATCGATCAGGCACTTGGGGTAGGGCAGGTACGAGTTGAGCTCCCGCTGCAGGCGGTACATCATGACCCACGTCACGGCCAACTCGCCCACCGCGCCGACGTCCGGGTGCATTTGGAGAATCTGCTCCATCAGGCTGGTCCCGCTCCTCGGCATTCCCAGCACAAAGACCGCACGGTCAAACTCAAAGCCTTCACGCCGCCAGAGCTTCAGGTTGCGTGCGCTGAACTCCTTCATGATGTCATTGACGACCTTCAGGCGCTTCTTTGCCTCGAACGGCTTCCGCCCAACCCGGTGCGATTCCTCCGCCGTCTCCCAGGCTTCGTCATAGCGTCCCAACCGGTCAAAGAGCTTGGCCAGCGAGAATCCAGCCTCCACGCGAACTTCATCGGAATACCGCTCGTTGGCAAGCCCTTCTCGAAGCAGGCGTTCAGCCTCATCGGGATTCTTGAGTTTCAAATGGGCCTTGCCGGCAAGTACGACCCAAGGGCAGTTGAGATCGATCGATCTGGCAATCTCGGCCTGCTCCAAGGCCTCTTCGCCTCGATTGACCCGCTCCATTGTGTCAGCGAGCTGCAGATGCGACGCAGCATCGTTCGGCGCCGCATCCACCAACCTCCGCGCATAGTCATCGGCAACATCGGCAAACCCGGACCTGCTCGCCGAGGCAGCCGCCTTGCTCAGGAGCGCCAAGCCGCCGGGATCCAACTCCACGCCACTGATGGCGTAATTCATAGCCGCTACATAATCATTCTGAAGCCAGGCAACCTCTACAAGCGCGGCGTAGCCGCCAGGGAAAGTGGGGTGATCCTCCACCAATTCCAACGCCGCAGAGCGAGCAAACTCCGTCAGGCCTCGCTTGATGAGCATTTCAAGGTATTGAAATCGCTCGCCCGGAGTCGCGGCGGCACTGGATGGGGGCGGCGGTGGTTGGGGAAACATGCAGAAACTCCTGATTGGCGTGGCTCGGGTCCGCCCGACGCACGCCTCCTCTAAATCGGACCGACGCTAGGGCTGCGCCAACAGATTCGTCAACGCTCGAACGCCGGGATGTGACGGCGCCAACGCGGATGCCAACGCAGCATCGCGACGCGCCCCATCTGGATCTCCCGCCAGGAGCCTGGCACGCCCACGCAGCACAAGCAGGTTCACATCCTCTGGAAAGTCCACCTGCAACTGATCAAGCAGCTCAATAGCCTTGTCGGGCGACTCAATCTGCAAGTGAAGGTTGGCCGCCTGCAACACCAGCCCGGGTTTGTGGGGCATCGCCTCGGCAGCCCGCACGGCGTCTGCCGCAGCACCCTGAAGATCGCCAGCCAGCCGCCGGACCTCGGCTCTCAGCATCCAGTTCTGACCGTCCGACTCTGTCAAGTGGATCGCCCGATCGAGGTGCGACAGCGCAGCGGCCAGGTCCTCATCCCGGCTCAGCTCCTGCCACCTCGCAAACCGCGCTCCCGCCGCCTGCGTGTGCCCCGCATGATCGTCCGGGTTCGCCCGGAGCACCATGTCGGCTACATCCAGCGCCTCCTGCACCGCTCCTGCGGAACGCAGTGCCTTGGACAGGAGAATCTGATAGCCGACCTGATCCGGAGCCTCCTGCTGCAGTAGTCTGGCCACCGCCAACGCTCGATCGAATTGCCCCTGCGCCAGCAGCGCCACTGCAATGGCATGCCGCGCGTCGAGGCTGACACCATGGGTCAATGCCGCGGTCGTCCATGGGTCAGTCCAGACAGGGTCGGCCCCGCGGCCCAGCCGCATGTGCGATGCGGCGCCCCGCAGACCAGCCCGCTGCAGCGCCCGGCCGTGCAGCAGATGCGCATATCGATCCGCGGGGCTGTTCTTGACCACTTCGCCCAACACCCCCGCGGCATCGCGAGGGCGGCTCAGTTCAAGCAGGGACCGCCCAAGCACCAGGCGAGCCATCCGTCCGCCCTGACTTTGCTTGACCGCATCTCCTGCCAACGTCGCTGCCAACTCGGGCTGTCCGAGGTCCAGATGCAGCAGGGCCGCCCTCCAATACGCCGCAGGCGGCGGCTGGGTCGTCCGGGCCGACGCCTGATAGGCCTCGAGGGCTGCGTCTGAAGCCCCCAACTCCTCGCGACACAAGGCGAGGAACATCCATCCCAAGCCCGAGTCAGCGTCAAGCCGCACGACCTGCTCGAAGCAGATCGCTGCCGCGCCAAAGTGTTTGTCTGCCAGATAGGTCTGCCCCAATGCCAGCCAGGCATCGACGTCCGAAGGCGACCGATCGACTGCACTCTGCCGCGTGGCAAGCACGCTGCTCGGCCCGGCCTGCAGCGGCGGACTGTAGGCCGGGCGAGGCGCAGGCGTCGCCACATCCTGCGCCTCCGAACACCCCGCGAGGCAGAGCAGCACGACCGCGAAACATCGACGCATGCGGCGCATGGTAGGGAACCAGCAGTTGCCTGTGCTAGACTTGCCCCATGGCTTCGCCCCCAACTCCGCCCGAGCACGCCGGCGACCCAACACCCGCCATGCCCGGAGCCGACACACCCCTCGGCGACCTTGTACAGGCTGCGGTCGAGCCTCTCCAGGCGGGTGACTTTCGAACGGCTGGCGAACGAGCCCGGGCCCTGATTCGAGACTATCCGGATCGCCCAGCCGGCTACCGCGTCATGGCCCAGATCTGCAACTTTCGAGGCAATCAACCGGAAGCGGTCAAGTGGATCGATCAGGCCATCCAGCGGAATCCTCGCAACGTCAGCCTCAGGATCAGCCGGTCGCAGTTCTGCCACGACGCCGGCAGGGTCACGGAAGCGCTGGAGACGCTCGATGGCATTGAGCCGGGAAGCCCGCTGGAGCACAAGGTGCGGTGGCGACGCATGCAGAGCCTCGAGCGACTTGGACGGATCGATGAGGCTCTGGGTCTGGCTGCCGAATGCCCCACCTCGCCCCCGCTTGAGGCCTTTCTGGCGCGGCTTG
>CAZMPA010000092.1:4327-8641 GCA_964567915.1 uncultured Isosphaeraceae bacterium
GGATGCGAAGGCGGCGCGCTCGCGGCTGGAGCAGTTGATTGCCCGCACAGGCGTGGCACCACGGATTCGGGGAGAAGCCCTCATGCAATTGAGCCGCGTGTGCGACACACTGGGCGACTACGACGCGGCCTTCCAGGCAGCGGCCGCGGCCAACCGGGAGTTCCGCGGCGACTTCGACGCCGAGGCATATGAAGCATCCACGCAGGAGCTGATCGACTACTTCACACCTGAGCGGTTTGCATCGCTCCCCAGAAGCGAATCAGACTCTGAGCTTCCCGTATTCATCATCGGGCTGCCTCGCAGCGGCACCTCACTGCTCGAGCAGATCATTTCAGCGCACCCCAGCGCCGTGGGAAGCGGTGAACGTCGAGACCCTGTCCTCATCGCCGAAGATCTCGAATTTGTGATTGGCGATTCCTTTCCGTCCTGCCTCGACGGCGTCACGGGTGCGACGCTCACTGTCGCGGGCGGACAGTACCTGCACATGCTCGCGTCATACGGTTTCGGGGTCACCCGGGTCACCAACAAGGCCCTCGGCCTCGAGCGTATCGCGGGCCTGCTCCCGCTCCTGACACCGGGATGCCGCGTCATCTTTGTCTCGCGTGATCCGCTCGACAATCTGCTCTCCATCTTCCTGCACCCACTTCGCCGGGACCGCAATCCGTGGGCCCAGTCGCTCGAAGACCTGCGTGTTGTCAAAGAGGCTTTCGACCGTCTGCGAGCCCACTGGATGCAAGTGCTGCCGTGCCCGTGCCACGAAGTGTCGTATGAGCAGCTCGTCTCAGACCAACGCAACGTGACGGAGGACTTGCTCTCGTTTCTGGAACTGCCGTGGGACGACGCGTGCCTGGCATTCCATGAGTCGGACCGCGCCGTCATGACGCCCTCCTACGACCAGGTCAACACGGCCATGAACGCCAAGGCCATTGGACGATGGCGAAACTACGCATCGCATCTCGATCCACTCACTCAAGCATTCCCACCCGCCACACCAGCATGAGGCTGGGCATCGCCATGCTTCTGGCAGCGGCCCTGCCATTGGGTATGCCCGCCTGCGCTCCGCCGGCCGAGCCTCCGGTCCCGCCAGACCTGGCGGAGATGGATGCGGGCGCCCGACAAGTGGTCCAGCAAGCTGTTCAGGCTGTACAAGCAAGCCCACGCAATCCCGAAGTGTGGAAGCGATTGGGGCAGATCTATCTTGCGCATCAGATCTCCAGTGAAGCGGCGACTGCGCTTGCGCAATTCGCGGCGCTCGGGCCCTCCCCCGAGGCGCACACGCTGCACGCCCTCGCCCTCGACCAGTTGGGCGATGTTCAGGGTCGGCGCGCCGCCATCGACGCTGCGATTGCACTTGGGGGAAACCACACAACCCCGCTGTGGCGGGCGGCCATGTGGGCACTGGAGCGTGGCGACGTGGATCGAGCCGCTGACCTGGCCGAGCGGGCCGCAGCCCTCCCCGGCTCAGGCGACACCGAAGCCACGGTGCTTGCCATCGTGCGACTTGCCCAAGGCCGTCCTGACGATGCCGCAACCCTCATGGTCCCCATCGTGAAGCGCCGACCTCGGGATGGACACGCCCACTGGGTGATCGGCCGATCACTGCTCGCCCTCGGGAAGTCGGATGAAGCTGAGTCCCACCTGCTGCGGGCAGGCGATGCGACGCCCAGTTTCGATGACCCTTGGGAGCGGCAGGCCGAGTCAACCCGCAGTGACTTTGTCGCCCGCATCGGGCGGCTCGGATCGCTCGCGAAGAGCAGGCAGTTCCAGCAGGCAAGGGAATCGCTGCATTCCCTGCGAACGCTGTATGGCCAGCGGAGAGAGGTGGACCTTGCCGAAGCGACCCTGACCTTCCTGGAAGGCGACCATGCCAGGTCCGCCCAACTCCTGAGCCAGCTCATGGACCGCTGGCCGGCGTGGTTCCCACCGCACGTGCAGCAGGCGCACCAACTGCTGCAGCGTTCGCGGTCTTCAGGGGGCCGCAGTTTGCTCACATCGGCCCGTGAGGCGGCGGAAGCAGCCGTCGCCATCTCGCCAGGGAAGGCGGAGGGATGGTCAACCCTCGGTCGCGTCGCGTTGGCGCAGAACGACCTTGACACTGCCGCCTACGCCTTTGGTCGTGCTGTGGACGCGGCCCCGGAGCGGCCTGCGGTGTCGCTGCAATGGGCCGAGAGCCTCGCGGTCGGCGGCGAGCCAGACGAGGCGCTTGATGTGCTGGCCCGTCACGAGCGGATCTTTGGCCGTTCCCTCCCCTGCTCGCTGCTGCGTGTCCAGGCGCTTGTCGGAGCCGGCAGAGGTGCCCAGGCCAAAACGCTCTTTGACCAGTGCCTCCAGCAGGCCCCGAACAACCCGCGCGTCCAAAGGATGGCTCAGCTTCTGGAGAAGGCAGGCCTGTGAGATACACCCGTTCACTGTCCGTCCTGTTCGCCGGGCTCTTGAGTGGTTGCCATGCAGAACCCGATCAGCCCGAGGTCCCCGCCGCAGCCGAGCTCCCGCCGTGGTTTGTTGATGAGGCCCCCGCGCGCGGCGTGGCCTTCACCCTTCGAGCGGATCTTCCGGGCGACGGGCCGCAACTTCCGGAGATTGTCGCTGGCGGCGCGGCGGCGCTCGACGCCGACGGCGACGGGTGGATGGACCTGTACCTGGTGCAGGCCGATGCCTTCGACGGAAACATACTGCTCCGCAATCGAGGCGACGGCACCTTCGAAGATGTCTCCGAAGGAAGCGGCGCCGAAGATCGATCGTGGGGCATGGCCGCTGCAAGCGGAGACATCGACGGGGACGGCGATGTCGACCTGTATGTGACGAATCTGGGCCGGGACACGCTGCTGCGGAATGACGGCGACTTCACCTTCACGGACATCACCAATGAAGCCGGCCTTGGGTGCGGTGGGCTTGGCGCAAGCGCCGCCTTCTTCGACGGCGATCTCGATGGCGACCTCGACCTCATCGTGACCAACTACGTCGACTGGAGCCCTGAGCGGGAACTCGAGTGCCGAAGCAGAACCGGCCGCCCCGACTACTGCGCACCCGAGCACTACGCCGCGCCAACCACGGATGTGCTGTACCGCAATGATGGCGGCGTCTTCGTGGACGTCACGGCATCATCCGGAATCGGAAACGCCGCAGGCAACGGGCTCGGCGTGCTGGCGCAGGACTTCAATCAGGACGGCCTGCCCGATGTGTTCGTAGCCAACGATGGCAACCCGGACCGGCTCTGGATCAATCAAGGTGGCCTGCAGTTCTCGGATCAAGCCATGACCTACGGCTGCGACCGCGACCTGACCGGCAAGGCCAAGGCAGGAATGGGCGTCGCAAGTGAGGACATCGACGCCGACGGCGACTTTGATCTCGTTGTGTGCAACCTGCATGGAGAGTCCGACTCGCTCTATCTCCTGGAGGACGGCCGCTTCACCGACGCCACTCATCGGTACGGCCTGTCGGCCACGTCGCGGCCCTTCACGCGGTTCGGGCTGGGACTGCGGGACTTTGATAGCGACGGCGTGCTGGAACTGTACGAAGCGAACGGGCGAGTGAGCGTGAGCGAACCGCAGTGGGCAGACGACATCTACGCCGAGCCGAATCTGCTGCTTCGCCGAGCCGGGGAGCGATTCGTCGAGGTAACGCCACGCGGCGGTGTTGCGCCTACGCAGACGCCCGGCACCAGCCGCGCGGCGGTGTTTCTGGACGCGGACAATGACGGGCGGCAGGACATTCTGGTCATCAACCGCGCCGCCCCCGCCCGCCTGCTCATGAACCGCACCGAGGGTGGCCACTGGCTGCTGCTCGACGTCCGAAACGCAGCCGGCGGCCCTGCCATCGGCGCGCAGGTGGACGTGACCGCAGGCGGGGCTGTGCGGCGGTACATCGTCCGCACTGACGGGAGTTATCTGGCGGCCCACGATCCCCGCGTGCATGTGGGGCTCGGCGAAGTGGACGCAGTTGAGCAGGTCCGGGTGCGGTGGCCAAACGGTGCGGAAGTCCTGCTGGACGACGTTGCCGTCGACGGCATCACCCGCATCTCGCCACCGATCCGGTAGTTGGGCGGAGGGGGACGGGGGACGAAAGAACAGCCCCCTGCTTTCGCAGGGGGCTGTGAAGAAACCACAAGGTTTCGATCCGTGTGCTGTGTCCTAGATCAGGGGAAGCGGTTCACTAGATCAAGGCACACGGTGCACCGCGCGTCTCAGCGACGGCGACGACGACCGGCCACGCCGGCAACGCCCAGAAGGGCGAGGGCGCCCGGAGCGGGAACGGCGACAAGGTTGACCCAACCGGTACCCGAGAGGGTGCCAGCGGCCAAGCCGGTGCCGTCAT
>CAZMPA010000093.1:0-8539 GCA_964567915.1 uncultured Isosphaeraceae bacterium
CTCCCTCGCTTGCGGGGGAGCTGTCGCGAAGCGACTGAGGGGGTGCGTGATGCTGTCAACGACGCCTATGGCGATGCTGTAACACTTCCCCCCTAAGCCGACGCATCGCTATTCCCCGACCGCAGCCTCTTCCGGCTTGTCGCCGTTCTCGACTTCGGCTTCCGCCTTTGGGAGTTCCTCAGCATCAAATGTCAGGTGTTCGTCGCCCTCGTTGTGCGTCACCTTGATCATTTGACCTTCGTGATAGTCGCCGGCCAGCAGGGATTCGGCGAGGGCGTCCTCGATGTACGTGCTGATGGCGCGGCGGAGGGGCCTGGCGCCGAAGTCGGGGTTGTAGCCCTTCTCGATGAGGAAGTTCTTGGCCTGATCACACAGCTCAAGATCCATTCGCTTGTAGCGAAGGCGTTCGCTGACCTTCTCGAGTTCCATGTCGATGATGTGGTAGAGATCGTCTTTCAGCAGCGGGCGGAAGACAACCGTGTCATCGAGGCGGTTGATGAATTCCGGACGGAAGAACTTCTCCACCTCGCTCATGAGTGAGGTTCGGATCTTCTCGTAGTCTTGAACTTCCTCACGCTTGCCGAAGCCGAAGGAGGCGCCGCCCTTGATCAGGTCGGACCCGATATTGCTCGTCATGATGACGATGCAGTTCTTGAAGTCGACCTTTCGACCGAAGGAATCGGTCAGTCGGCCCTCTTCCATGATCTGGAGCAGCATGTTGTAGACGTCTGGGTGCGCCTTCTCGACTTCGTCGAGCAGCACGACAGCATAAGGCCGACGACGGATCTTCTCGGTGAGCTGACCGCCTTCTTCGTAGCCGACGTATCCGGGAGGGGCGCCGACGAGCCGGGACACGGAGTGCTTCTCCATGAACTCGGACATGTCGAGGTAGACCATGGCGTCGGAGTCGCCGAACATGAATTCGCTGAGGGCCTTGGCCAGCAGCGTTTTCCCGACGCCGGAAGGACCGACGAAGAGGAACGAACCCATCGGGCGGTTCGGATCCTTCAGGCCGCTTCGCGCCTTACGGATGGCCCGGGAGACCTGCTTGACCGCGTCGTCCTGGCTGACGACCGTGCGGTGAAGTTCCTCCTCGAGTTTGAGGAGTCTGGCGGACTCGGCCTGCTCAAGGCGAGTGAGCGGCACGCCTGTGATCTTCGAGACCGTCTCGGCAATGACGTCGCCGTCGACGGTGCCGACGATTTCGCTCATCCGGTCACGCCACTCACGCTGCACGGTGTCCTTCTCCGCCCGAGCCTTTTCTGCCTGGTCACGCAGATCAGCGGCCTTCTCATAGTCGGCGGCCTTGACGGCCTCTTCCTTCTCGACCGTGAGCAGTTCGATCTTGGTTTCGAGTTCCGCGAGATTCGGTGGCTTGGACATGCTTCGCAGGCGGACCATGGCACCAGCCTCGTCGATCACGTCGAGCGACTTGTCGGGCTGCACACGGGAGGGCATGTATCGGGTCGACAACTCGACCGCTTCAGCGATGGCGTCGTCCGTGATGGTGATCCGGTGGTGCTCTTCGTACTTGACTCGGAGCCCCTTCAGAATCTCGATCGTCTGGTCGGCGCTCGGCGGCTCCACGGCGACGCTCTGGAAGCGGCGCTCAAGTGCGGAATCCTTCTCGATGTACTTGCGGTACTCGTCGAACGTTGTGGCGCCAATGCACTGGATCTCGCCACGCGAGAGGGCGGGCTTGAGGACGTTTGAGGCGTCGATCGCACCTTCGGCGCCACCAGCGCCCACGAGCGTGTGCAGCTCGTCGATGAAGAGGATGACGTTCTTGGCGCGGCGGACTTCGTTCATCACGGCCTTGATCCGCTCCTCGAACTGTCCGCGGTACTTCGTGCCCGCCACCATCATGGCGAGGTCGAGCACCACGACACGCCGATCGTGCAGGAGGTCGGGGACGTCCTTGTCGACGATTCGCTGCGCGAGTCCCTCGACGATTGCGGTCTTGCCGACGCCAGCTTCACCAAGCAGCACGGGATTGTTTTTCGTGCGGCGGCAGAGGATCTGAATGAGCCGCTCGATTTCTTCTGATCGGCCGATGACCGGGTCGAGCTCGCCCGAGCGCGCCAACTCGGTGAGATCCCTTCCGAAGCTGTCGAGTGCCGGGGTCTTGCTCTTTCCACGGCGAGGGGACGCCTGCGGGGCTTCGCCCGGTCCTTCGGAGATCTCCTCCATGTCTTCCGGTTCGATGCCAGCGCCGAGCAGGTTGAGGACTTCTTCGCGCCCCTCTTCGAGCTTGACGCCGAGATTCATCAGGACCTGCGCTGCAACGCCGTCCTGCTCACGCAGCAGACCAAGCAGCAGGTGCTCGGTGCCGACATAGTTGTGATTCAGGTGACGCGCCTCTTCGATGGCGTATTCGAGCACCTTCTTGGCACGGGGAGTCTGAGGGAGCTTTCCCATCGTGACCATTTCCGGCCCGCTCTTGACGAGCTTCTCGACCTCCAGGCGAACCTTGCGAAGGTCGATCTCGAGGGCCTTCAGCACGTTGGCGCCGACACCCGAGCCTTCCTTCACCAGGCCGAGCAGGATGTGCTCGGTGCCGATGTACTCGTGATTGAAGCGCTGGGCTTCCTGATTGGCGAGCGCCATGACCTTGCGGGCGCGGTCCGTGAGACGTTCAAACATCGGAGCTCTCCGGTGGGGGCCAGATGCGGGCGAATCCCGCATCCTCGGTATCGGGACGATGCAACAAGCGTTCCAGTCTATTCCGAAACTGCCGAATGTTGTGGCAATCCGACCTGCCAAGGTGGCGGTATTGGGAACTCGCAACCGCCTGTCCGGCCACCTGTTCCCACCGAGGGGCAGTTGGACGACAATATGTGGTTCAGGCGGACCCCAACTGCCCATCCACGAGCCGAACGGCCCGATCCGCCCGCTCAGCGATTCGCTGGTCGTGGGTCACCATGACGATTGTGAGACCCTCGGCGTGGGCTTCCGAGAGCAGGTCGAGGATCTCTTCGCCCGTGTGCTCGTCCAGATTGCCAGTCGGCTCATCCGCCAGCAGCACCTCGGGGTCGTTGACGAGAGCTCGGGCGATGGCGGTCCGCTGCCGCTCACCTCCGGAGAGTTCTCGCGGTCGATGTCCAAGGCGGTGCCCCAGTCCAAATTGTTCAAGCAACACGGCGGCTCGGTCTCTGGCGGCCGTCTTGCCCAGCCCACCAGGAACCAGCCCCGGCAGCATCGCGTTTTCGAGGACTGAGAGCTCGGGTAGCAGGTGATAGAACTGAAACACGAATCCGATGGTTCGGGCTCGATACCGGTCAAGTGATCTGTTTGACAGCGTGGAAAGGGGCCGGGCTTCGTGAACCACGTCGCCGCCGCCGTCGTCAGGTCGGTCCAATCCGCCCATGACATGCAGCAAGGTGCTCTTGCCGCTTCCGCTGGATCCCAGCACGGCGAGAAACTCGCCGCGGTCGACTTGAAGTGTGCAGCCACGGAGCACCGGCACGTCCACCCGGCCAAGCCGATACGTCTTGTGCAGGTCGCGGGCTTCCAGCAGGACGCTACTCATACCGAAGTGCTCCCACCGGATCGATGTCAGCCGCCCTGGCCGCGGGGATGGCCGCGGCGAGCACGCTGACGATGACCGCGCCGCCTGCCGTTACCCACGAACTTCCCCAGTCAACGGCGTCCGTGATATCCGTGAAGTTGTACACCGCCGGATCCCAGAGCTCGATGCCTCCTGCGTCACGGACCATCAGTTCTCCCACGCCGAGTAGCCCGAGCAGCAGTGCCCCAAGCAGCCCCATCAACCGTGGGAGCAGGCGGCCGTTTGCAAGGTTCAAGGCGGTCCAGACGATGATGAGCGCGGCCCCCGCAAGCAGGGCGATCCCCAGCCAGAGCGGCGGTGCCGACATCGCCTCATGGATTCCCTCCATGTTGGTCGTGATCAGCCAACCCAGACCAATGCCCCCCAACGCACCAAACACACCGACCGCCAAGCCGTAGAGCAGGAAGATCTGAACAATGCCCATTCGAGATGCGCCGATGCTGCGAAGAATGCCGATGTCGCGTGTCTTCTCGTACACAATTGCCCAGAAGATGGCGACGATCAATGCGCCGCAGACGAGGTAGACGATCGAGAAGAGGGTTCGCATGAGCTCACGTTCCTTCTCGACCGGTCCAATGAACGATGCGTTCTGCTCTTCCCAGGTCTTGATGCCCAGACCGTGGTCGCGGTCGAGGCGCGGGACGGGGCGGCCGAGCGCTTCGGACTGCGTTTCGAACTCCCGGTACGCGTCGCGGACTGCGGCTCGGAGCGTGATTGGGTCCACTCCCTCGGCGGCGCGGACGAGCACCATGGTGGCTCTCGCCGGCTTGGACCCAACGACGCGTGTGGGGTCCATCGGGTCCACGATTTCGGCGGCGTCCAGGTGTGTGAGCCGTTGCACGGTCTCAATAGGCACCATGACCCGCGTCTGGTCGATCAGGTACACACCACTGGTGAACTCGTTGGCAAATGGCAGGATGACGCTCTCGGGTTCAAGCAGTCCGCCCCGGCTGTCAATGGGGAGCGTCGTCAGCGTGCCGCTGAATCGTGGCATCCACCAGTGGCCGTCTGCCAGCACTTCGTATTCGCCTGTGCTGGTGCGGTGATTCGCCTTGGACACGTGCAGCCCGCTGACCATCGCAGGCTTGCCGTCGCGTGTCAGTGTGAGGCCGTCCCGCACGACGACGTCGGCATCCCACAGCCGGGGTTCTCTTGCCTGGAGCATCGCCAGGTCCGATTCATCGAGCACCTGCGTGAGTTTGGGCAGGTCGAACGCGAGGAGCTGCAAGCGGTTCGCCAATTCGCGGCTGCTGATGTTGGTGAGCAGCGCGGCCACCTCAGCGTCATCGGCGTCCGCCAGCTCTTCGGCCGCAGAGAGTCGGAGCAGCACGGCCTTCTGTTCCGCGGACATGTTCTGAACAAGCGGTCCTGCGGCCTCGCGAAGCAGGTCCCATCGCATGTCGTCTGCGGTGTTGTCGGGGACACCTTCCCACTTGAGGGTGTCGGCGAATCCCGTGACCGCCGAGAAGGACTCCGGGTCAATGCCCCAGATCTGTACTTGCTGGCTCTCTTTCGCGTCCCCTTCGGGATACGGCATCCGAAGCAGTCCCCAGGTGTCGACGACAGGTGTCGCGGCCATGGCCTCCGGCTTTGACTCAATGGCTGCGATCAATCGGTCGTAGTCGGGGATTCCACGGATGTAGAACACGACGCTGACGTCACCCATCAGCGTCCGCCCCGACGCCCGAACCATGTCGAGGAAACCGGTCATGACCGAGATCACGACGATGACCAACGCTACGCACAACGCCACGGCGGCGACGGCGAGCAGCGGGATCATCCGCGTCATGAGGTATCGACTGGTGAGGAGAGGCTGGTACATCCGGGGTTGACGGGCAATGGTAGTCAACCGTGCATGGGAGGTCCGTCAGTCGCCGCGTCCGTGCCTGTCAGCGGGCTCGAGGGGCTGCCCGAGGCGTTCCACCAGTTCCCGTGGAATGCCAATGTCGATCGTGTGGATGTCACCCGTCCATCGGAGCGACTCCAACTCGAGGAATCCGGCCTTCCAACAGGCAAACGTGGCGGTGCGATCGGCCCTGACAGCCACACCGTTGGGCGATCCGGTGTTCGCGTCCAATCCAGATGGAATGTCCACTGCAAGCACGGCGGCGGCCGAGTCGTTGATGGATTCGATCGCATCTCGCCGCGTGCCGGTGACTTCGCGGTCGAGGCCCGTTCCAAACACTGCATCGACGATCAGGTCCGCGTGCGTGAGGGCTTCCAGCGAAGGCTCGATCCGCAGGCCCATCTTGTGGGCGATCATCGCATTGGTTGCTGCCGCTGGCCCGCCCGTGGCTGCAGACAGGGTGACGATGTTGACCTCGTAGCCAGCATTATGAAGGTGCCGGGCCATGGCCCAGCCATCGCCCCCATTGGCTCCGGGACCACATGCGATGGCGACGAGGGATCCTGGAGGAACCATCTCCGCGGCCAGCTCCGAAGCGCCGGCCGCCGCGTTTTCCATCAGCACGACGCCCATCATGCCGTACTCGTCCACGGCCGCCCGATCCAGGGCGCGGCAGGCCTCGCGGTCAAGAACCCGGATACGGCTGTCTGGAAGGCGCATGGGGGTTGATGGTATGGGGACCTGGGTGCTGGGGCTGCGCAGATACACTCCCTCCCCACGTGACTTGGCCAAGCGTCCTGGTATTGATTGCAGCCGTGCCCGCCGGTGTATCAGCCGTCTGGTGGATGGTCTTCATGGGGCGTCTTGGCCGCATGGTGTCCAGTGGAATGTCACTGCGGGCGGGGCTTCAGAGCCAGGTCGAAGAGGAACTGGTGTCCATCGTCGTGCCAGCGCATAACGAGGAACGGGTCATCGCGACCTGCATCGACGCGCTCATGGAGCAGGACTGGCGACTGCTCGAGATCATCGTCGTCGCGGACCGGTGCACCGACGCCACCGAGGCAATCGTGTCAGAGCGGGTCGCTGCGGACGACCGCGTCAAGCTGATCAGTAACAGGGAATGCCCGCCATCCTGGGCGGGGAAGTGTCACGCGGCGAGAATTGGTGCGGAACACGCAACGGGTGCGTGGATCGCGTTCATCGATGCGGACACAAAGGCCGCATCAGGACTCATTGGCGCAGCAGTGACCGAGGCGAGCCGCCGAGACACAGCCTTACTCAGCCTGCTGACGGATTTGACCAGTCACAGCTGGTTCGAACGTAGCACGCAGCCCGTCGCGATGATGGCACTGTTGTCACTCTTCCCGCCCGACAGCGTGAACCGTGACGATCGAAAGCGGACCTTCGCCAATGGGCAGTTCATGCTGTTTGCGAGGGAGTGGTACGACAAACTTGGCGGTCACTCGATTGTGAAGGAGGCCTTGCTGGAAGACATCGCCTTCGCCGGCAAGATGACCAAGGCGGGGGGCCGGGTGAACATTCTTCGATCAGATGGCCTGCTGTCCTGCTCCATGTATGGCAGTCATCAGGATTTCCTGCGGGGGTGGATGCGGATTTTCCTGGAGGCCACGGGCCGAAGTTGCAAGGTTCTCAGAAAGCAGGGGCTGCGGCAGCTGTTTCTGGGCGTCGTGTTGCCGGTGCTTGGGTTGGTGGCGATCGTGCTAGGAGCCCTGGTCGGGGGTGTCGCAGGTTGGATCGCAGTCGGCGTGGGCGGCGGGGCGTTGCTGCTGCAGGCGGCTGCGTTGGCCACGGTCTACCGAATGGGACGCCAACCAGTGTGGGCCGTGATGCTCTTTCCGATCGGCGCCTATGAGGTCTGGCGTGTCATGCGATGGGCGTCGAAGGTCCTGCGGAGCGGCGAGCCCGTGCGATGGGGTGGACGCGAGTATGTGCTCGAGCCGCGTGACTGAGGGCACCCCTACTCGAGAGACTCTCGCCAGTCCTGCACCCGATCGGTATCCGTCATGACATATGAAAGCGGGGTCACGGTGACGCAGCCCTCTCGGAGTTGGTCGACGTCCGACCCGGCGGTTGTGCTGGTGAACTGCATGCCCTCGCCTGCGGCCCAGTAGTACACCTGGCCTGCGGGACTCACACGCCGCTCGAAGCCTTCCCGAAGTGGCGCCGCATTCATGCCGACGACCCGGATGGGCGGTACCGGCGCATCCGCAGACTCGATCGGCGGCAGGTTGACATTGAGCACTTCATGCGGCGTCAGTGGTCGCGATTCGAGAATGCGGTCAATGACGTGGCGGGCGATGCAGGCTGCGCGGTCCCAGAAGATCCGCGTGCGATCTCGCAGGTACAGACTGACGGCAATCGACGGCACTCCGAGGAAGGCCGACTCGATTGCAGCAGCGACCGTGCCCGAATACAGAATGTTGATGCCCGCATTGGCGCCGCTGTTCATGCCGCTGATTGTCAGATCGGGAAGGCTGTCCTCGCCGAAGTGTTCAGGCCACAGGGAGCGAATGGCCAGTTTGACGCAGTCCGCCGGTCGGCCGTCGATCGCCATGCCGCCAAAGTCATCGGTGACTTTGATCGGCTCGACCATCAGTGGGTCCGTGTAGGTGATGCCATGCCCTGCCGCGCTCTGCACGGTGAGGGGCGCGGCGGTCCACAGTTCGCCCAGCCCGTCCAAGGCCGTATGCAGCGACACAATGCCGGGGGCGTGAATACCGTCGTCGTTGGTCAGCAGGATTCTCATGTGGGCGTGGATGCTATCGCCGACGGGAGCACGCGTCAGCGATAGGTCAATTCAAACACGACCGGAACAGTTCCGTCCGGCTCAAGCGCCTTCAATCTCTTCCCGGACGCCCGCCATTGAAAGAGTGCATTGACGACCACGCTCTCAAACCCGGTGGCTTGAGTCGACGGCGCCCACCGCATCTTGCCCGTCCTTGGATGCGGGCGACCCAAGGAGATCCGGCGGGGCTTTCCAGACCTGTCAAACTCGATCCTGGCAATGATGGCGAGTCTGCCAAACTGCATCTCCTGGAACGGTGTGAGTCTCGGCCTCCGGGTGCGTACTTCCAGTCCCTCGGCGGCGACAGGGCCGCCTCGCG
>CAZMPA010000094.1:0-3190 GCA_964567915.1 uncultured Isosphaeraceae bacterium
TGGGTGGGTGTCCAGCATTGCCCAGCATTGCCGTTGGGTGGGTGTCCAGCATTGCCCTCAGCATTGCCCCAGCATTGCCCCGCCAGCGTTGGCAGTACTCGGCCCCAGGGCCCCCCGAAGCCACCGTCCTGGCAGACGTGATACGATCGCAATTCGGGCATGGGGATGCAAAATGGCGTTCTCAGGCCCGCGAACGGGGCATGCGGCCCCTCTGGAGCAGCCAACCCAATGGAATCGACCGAACAGTCGAACGATCACGCTCACATGCCGATCATCCCCCAGTCCGTCAACCAACGAGGCAGCCTCCCGACCACCGAGAGACCAGCATGGCCAACGCTCCCCAGCACTCCACCAGCAACCCTGAAGATGCCACCCCTCCGGGATGGACACATACGCTGAGGCCGACATGTCGTTGACCATTCTTCATGTCGGGGGCGCACGAGACGGGCAGGAACAGCAGTTCGGCCCCGATGTCGATGCCATCACCATCGGGCGAGACCCCGACCGCTGCCTAGTTGTGCTCGACCCCGATGCCCGCATGGCCGGACGAGAACACTGCACGCTCACCCGGGTCCGCGGTCGGTACCTCATCGACATGGCGCCGGACCGGGTCGTCACACTCGCCGACGGCACGCTTCTTGAGCCGCGATCCCCCATCCCAGACGCATGCGACCTGATCATCGGGCCTGATGGTCCGCGACTGCGTATCACGGTCCGCCGACACTCGGGGCTCGCCAGCACGGCTGATCAGGGCCTCGACCCCGAAGTCGAAGCCCGGCGTGCCGCCCCAGCCGCGTCCAAGATTGAAGTTGAGCAGGCGGCATCGACCGCAGCGTCGAGCGGACGGAAGGCCACCATGGTTGGCCTTGCCACGCTCATCATTCTGGCCGGCGTCACGGTGGCCATCCTGCTCTTCAGCAGAGACGTTGAACGGCTTGATGAACAGGACGCCACGCAGCGTGAACGCATCGCGGGTGTTGAAGGGCGCGCCGACGAGATCGAAGACGACCTCATCACTTTGGGCGCAGATCTGCCCGAACTCCTGCAGGCGGCGCAACCGTCCGTCTATCTGGTCGTTCACCGCGGCGCCGAGGGAGGCGAGACCGCCTTCGGCACCGCGTTTGTCGCGGGTCCAGATCTCCTTGCGACCAACGCGCACATCGCAGCCCTGTACGAGGAACTGCAGGATGGCGAGTCGCTTGTGCTTCGCTCGACGGCGACAGAAGGCGATACTCCAGTCGACATCCCGGTTACGGGTACCACCAACCATCCAGGCTACGACGCATTCGCCTCGCTCTGGCGCGGCTACGTGCCTGCCCGGCTCAACGCGGCGAACCGACTCGATGCCATTCGCCCGGCTGGCACGGCGTGCGACCTGGCGCTGCTGCACGTCCCCGCCGGCACAGCACTGGCGGACCCCCTGCCGCTCGCCACCACCGAATCTCAAACGCACATGCGCCCTGGCCACGTCATTGGATCGGTCGGCTTTCCCATGGAGGGCATGGCACTCGAAGGCGTGAACATCTCGTCGCCGGTTGCGCAATCACAGGTCGGCCGGATCACAGCGCTCACCACGTTCTTCAACACATCGGCAAATGAATCCGAATCCGGACCCGGCCAACGGAACACACTGATCCAACACTCCATCCCCGGAACGGGCGGTGCCAGCGGAAGCCCAATCCTCAATGGTCGAGGGGAAGTCATCGGTGTCGTCAGTGCCGTGAACTTTGCCATCGTCGATGGCACACGTATTCCGACTGGCGCCGGCGTCAACTTCGCGCAGCGATCCACGCTGCTTGACGAACTCCTGAATGCCTCCGCCGCCGACCACCTGCCGACCCGGTTGGACGCATGGGCCAAGGCCGTCCGGCGGCTTTACTTCTCAGGTGAATTGCGGCAGGCCGAGGCTGGCCTTGACACGCTGGTCAATGTGTGGCGGACTCGATTCATCGAAGGCACCCCTTCCGGCGAAGTTGCCTTTACAGAGACCATCCTGGAGCCGAACTACTGGCCGCTCGACTCCCTCAATGCCGCCAGGCGTGGCTCGGGCAGCACAGATGACGGGTACCAGACCGACGTCGTCGTCGACCTGAAGGGCGGAAGCTATTACCTGATCGCCGCCTCCTCAGATGGCAGCATCGACGCCGACTTTGCCGACGCCCTCAACGACGGCACGATCGAAGACATCCAAGTGCTTCAGATCGGCGGTGACACGCGCGGCTGGGCGTTTCGCGCAGGCCGAACGGGGCAACTCACCGTCGGCCTGAGTTCATCCGCCAAGTCGGGCGACTTTGGCACCACCGTTGTCGGCGGCCACCGCTCGGCAGCCGACGCCGGCCAGGCGCTTGCCGCAATTCGGCAGCAGTGGCGTCAGACGCTCCGGTCCGAGTGGGGCCGACACGTCAGAGACGTCGGTGGCTTTGCCGAGTCCGGCGCGACCGCCGATATGGGCGGAGAAGAGGCCATCCACAGTCTGACGGTGCCATTCGATCGCCCGGGTGTCTACCTCATCGCGGCAACTTCCGAGACACAGGATGATCTCGACCTTCGCGTCTATCTGAACTCCGGCGAGGAACGCATCCTGCTTGGAGAAGATCTCACCGAGGACGGCTTCCCATTCATCGCCTTCGAGGTGTATGACGCCGTTTCGCTCGACGCCGAGGTGGCCTCGCCCACGCCGGACATCCCCTTCGACCTCCACATCTACCGCGCCATCGTCCGCGGCGACGCCGACGCGAGCGACGTCGTCGACATTATCGATCTCATGATGACCGTGCAGGACTATGGCACGGACTGCTCGGGCGGGCAGCCCTGCGGCAGCGACGTAGATGAAGACGGCATCGTCGACATCAACGACGTGCTCGACGTCCTGGCCGACTACGGCCTCAAGTCAGAGGAGGCCATGGCCTCGACCATTCTTGGCGGTTCGCACCTCGCACTGCAGAGCATGTACTCCGAACACCAGTACGCGCTTCGCTCGATGGGCGTTGGCAACCGCGCCTGGTGCGCCCACGGCTCTGCGCTGCTCGCCGGAAGCGGCACGGAGATGGAGGACTTTCTTGCCACGCCATATGAGGACATCCGCGCGCAGTTCGCCGATTACGTCGACCGAAAGGCCCTGACGCACGATACGACCGATCTGGTCATTCTCGACATTATGTTGCCAAACTTGAATGGCAGTGAAGTGTTA
>CAZMPA010000094.1:3200-8523 GCA_964567915.1 uncultured Isosphaeraceae bacterium
GGGAATAACCGAACATAGAATTGAGGAAACGTATTCTCGACATTGAGAAGCCCGTGCAGCCTCGAGAGTTCGGGGCGTTCATCGAGGAACTTGAGGCCGAAGACAACATGGAACTCTTCGGCCAGTACATCGACGCTTTCCGCCGCCGCATTCAAGCGGCCAGAGAAGTGCTTCCGAACGCCCGCATTGCCATGTACGGCGTCATTGTCCCTCACTCCTGGGGCGACCCCGACCTGCCGCCGCAGCAGAAGATCATGTCCGGATACTGGGCCGCCGAGGAATACGGCTTCTACGACGACGCAGACCTGCTCATTCCAATCATCTACCAGCGTTTCGGCCCCGACGACAACAAGTTCGATCGGCTCGACGACTACACGATTCTCGGCTGGGAAGAGGCCAACAACCTGCGGCGCACCGACGGCACGTCGATTCCAGTTGTGCCTATGACCACATTCAAGATCTACAACGGCGGCTCGCCCTACACCAAGACGCCAGTTGACCCTGAAAACCTGCTGTATCAGATCAACGTGCTGCGTGATCTCGGCGTGCACGAGTTCCTGTTCTGGAACGGCAAGGACGAGATCAAGAACTACGACGAAACCGTCGTGGACCGGCTGCGGCTCGTGCTGGACGAGGCCGAAGCACCGAGTTCTTGAGGTTTTGCGGAAGGCGTGAGGGATGCTGGCAACCACTCCCCCCAAGCCGCTCCGCAGCCTGCCCCCCCTCCAGGGGGGCCGGAGGCGCATGCGTCATTGAGCCTTCAGCGCCGAGCCAATCAGCCGCACGGCCCCCACGCGCCGATCAGGATCAGCACATCGTTGACCGTCACCCAGCCGTCGCCGTCGAGATCCTCTGGGCCGCTGCTCTGGTTACCGAACGCCCCGAGCAGGAGCAGGACGTCGTTGACATCCACCTCGCCGCTGCCGTCCACGTCGCCAGTGCAGGGCGGCGTGTCGTCGCAGTCGAAGACATCCAGTTGCAGGTTGTCAATGCCGGCCTCCACAACGGCCGCGCTGGCTCCATCCTCCACGACAACCCGAACGCGGACGGACGCCGAAGGCATTACGTACTCGCCAACACGAAACGCCGCAGTCTCCCACGCCGAACTGGTCCCGACCGTCTCATGAACCATCGTCCACGACGCACCGTCGTCGCTGCTGACTTCAGTAACGAGCGAATCGCCCACTTCACTGTCGTAGAACCACCGGGCGTACGACAGCGTCCCATCGGTGCCATCGAGATCGATCGCAGGCGACATCAGAATCGTCGGGCCCCCATCGACATCGGCTTCTCCGACCGAACCGCCGATTGATCCATTCTGCGTGATGAAGCACTGCACGGCATCGGCCCCATTGGTGGCATCATCCTCGGGCTGCGCCGGCGTCGTTCCAAAGAGGGTGCCGATCGGATCGACCTGCTCCCAGGCGCCGGTCTCGAGCGAGGGGTCATTCTGGACCGACCAACCCACAGCAGGTTCTTCGAAGTCGAGCCGCACCAATGTCTCGGTCCCGTCCGCTCCGATTGCCACGTATCCGCTCGCCGGGGCCGTCCCCGGATCGGTGAATCCGGTGCCGTCGACCGTCTCGCCACGCGCGTAGAACTCGATCGACTCGGCACATGCGATCGCCGGCAGATTGCCGCGATAGCTGTCTCCGCCCAGATCCTCGACCGGAACCGACGACCACTGCCCGCCCGACATCCGCACGAACAGCTCGCCACTTCCGGCCGCCACGTCCACCCCGCCCACTGACTGCAACTGGAACTGTACGGGTCGCTCCTCTCCAGGCGACACGAAGGAGGGAATCCCTCCGTCCCAGGCGAACACAATGCCGGTCGGTGGTTTGTTCATCCAGATCTCGGTCGAACTGCACCGCCCCATCACCATGTCCAGCCAGCCATCCCCGTTGATATCAATCAAGCCGACGTCGTGCACGCCCGCCAGCATGCCGTCGGAAATCCCCGTTGCCTCCCGCGAAAACGTCACGTCCGGCGACTCGCCGCGGTTTCGCATGATGTGCGTCGTCCGCGAGCAGCCCGAAATGTCCACGTCGACATCCGTGATGATCACATCCTGGTTGCCGTCGTTGTTGAGGTCGGCAATGTATGCATCGCCTCCGAAACCGTTCGTAACGGAGTCAAAGCCACGCTGGCTGAACTGCGCCTCGCCGTTGCCGCCATTGCCCTGATTGAGGTAATACGTGTCCACGCCGTCGTCCACGACCACCATATCAAGCATGCCGTCGCCATTGAGATCGCCCACAGCGACAAAGTACGGCGCCAACTCATCGACGACCTGATAGCCGTTGAACACGCCCTCATTGTTCCGATCGTTCCAGGTCACGGCAATGTGCTGCGGTGGGTTGAGCGACGTCTGCTTGACGATATCCAACGCCCCGTCGCCATTCATGTCCACAATCTCGCTGGCAGCGCCGAAGGCCGACTCGCGCATCTCAAACGTCAGGCGAGCCTCACTCTCATCCGTAAAGAATCCATTTCCGTCGTTGATGAGCAGTCGGTTGTTGTAATCCAGAATCTGGTTCCCGCCGCTGTCGTAGTCGCCAAAGTACAGGTCCATGTCCCCGTCGCCATCAATGTCACCCGATGCCACCGAGCAGAACCGCGGTCCCGCCGTCGGGTGCATCTCCGGAATCCGCGCTTCCTCATACCGCAGCCCCTGCCAGATGCCGTCCGCCTCGCGGAGATTCATGTAGACGCGAGGGTGCGAGAGGTGTTTGGCGTCGTTGTCGGTCAGCGTGGTCGCAGTCACCACATCCAGCCAGCCGTCGCCATCCACATCAACGAGTTCCACGTCGCGGTCGTTTGTCGGTGTCATGAAGCCCTGATCGCCTGCGATGTCTGAAGCGGTCGCATAGGCGGCGGTCCGGTCGACAAGCACGCCACCTTCGTTCATGAAGAGCACGTTGACATCTCTGCCGGTCGACGTGAACGGCTCTTTCCGCACGCAGATGAGATCGTCATCGCCGTCGCGATCAAGATCGCCGACGATGTAGTCCTTCTCCTGACCGTCCGAGACACCCAGCGATGGCTCCGCCTGCAATCGAGCGCCGGTCTGGTTCTCAAAGTCCACCCAATTCTGAGCGGACGCTGTCCCGCTGAGGACCAGGCACGTCACGACAATCATCTTCATGGAAAGCCCCAATCCTCGGTTCACTCGCACGACCCCCAATTGCCCACAATGGTCAGCAGGTCGTCCACTCCGACGTGGCCGCTGCCGTCAATGTCCCCGTCGCACCCGCTCGCGCACGGGCCCCACTCTGCCAGCACAATGAGCAGATCGTCCGCGCCAACATCGCCGGACCCATCTACATCACCGGGGCAGGACTCGCACACGTCGAGCACGCCATTCTGATCCACATCCAGCTCCCCGCCGGCAATCTGCTCCAGATCATGCACGCCGTTGTCGTCGCAGTCGATCCATCCATCGTCAAAGTCAGCGGCCATCGCGGCGGCGTCGTCCAGATCGACATCGCCGTCGGCGTCCAGATCGTGGACGCCGCACGCGTCATCCGGCGTGACTTTGGCGCCCATGCAGCCCATGAAGCCACCGTACCAGTCATCGAGGTCGACGTCTCCATCTCCGTCGGCATCGAAGGCCGCTCGGCCAAGCGAGTCGAGAAAGGCAACGAGCGCAGCCTGGTCCGCCGCACTCAACGCATCAAACGCCGCAGCCGCGGCCTGCCCCTGACTCAACGCCGCGCCGTGCAGCGAGATGGACTCGCGAACGCGATCTTCAAATGTCCCAGCCAGTACTCGCCCATCGTGCCACATCGGATTCCGCGTGCGAACACCCCAGAGCGGCGGCGTGCGAATCTCTCGCACGCCCGCGGGCCCGTCCGCAATGCCGTCGGCGGCGGCGCCCATGTCGTGCAGCAGAAAGTCACCGTACGGGCGAATGACCTGATCGCGGATCGCATCTTCCAGGAGCGAATCATTTGAGGTCGTGAACTGGCTCGTGTGGCAAATCGCGCAGCCGATCAGTTCAAAGACGCTTTCGCCCGCCATGCCGCTTGCGGGCATTTGCGGCGGCGCGGCGAGGAACCGCTGAAAGTCGGTCACGCGGTCGAGAAACTCGAAGCCCTCGGCGTCGGCGACGTCTTCCGGGTCTGAGACGGCATCACACGCTGCCAGAAGTTCGGCATCGCCCTTTGGCGGGTTGTCGTCGGGCAGCAGTCGCGTCGTGAACCCGAGTTCCTGGTTGGACGCGTCGGCGCTGAATGACATGATGGTTGGAAGTTGGGCCTTCCATCCGAAGCGGCCGACGCGAGCCACCCCGGGCGACTCGATCGCTTCGGTCCAGCGGATCACGCCCCGCACTGCCGCATCTTGCGCCGCAGCATTGGCAACAAGATCATCGTCCGGAATCGCCTCGAGCAGCCCGTAGCCGAGCGCTCCCGGCGTCACTCGCAGCGACGTGACGTTTGCAGTGGCAGGAATCTCATCGGCACATTCGTCCGCGATCGCATTGGCGTTCAGCAGCGAGCCGCCGAGTTCGCCGAGCGGATCAAAGCCCCCCTTCTTGTCCAGCCGACCGAACCGCGTCACCTGCTGGGCGCCCGGCCCCCCGACCGGCGCATTGTGGCAGGACGCGCATGAGGTCTGATTGAAGACCGGCCCGAGCCCCTCGTCCACGGTGATGTTCCGCTCGTACTGCACGCGGCCCAGGTCGAACCGCTCAGCTTCAGCCGCGGTCAACCCCGCAAGCGGCTCACCCATACGGGGCGGCGCCTCCGCGAATGCAGGCAGCCACGTTGCAGCCATGGTCAGCAGGGCTATCCTGAGGCCTCTCATGCCACTCCTCTCGACCGCCCCACGCAGTCTCACCATAACGACCGTTTCCGTAGTCGCCAAGCGGCTTTTGCTAGCAGGGTGCCTGACGCTCGGAGGGTGCAGCAACGAGGCCTCAAACCCAGTTCCCGTGCCCCAACTGACGGAAACCCAATCCCAGCATTTCTCAAGCATTCAATCGGGCGAGACGGGCCCGGCCCGCGTGCGGCTGCGGCAGGCAATCGACGCTGGCGATCTGGACAGCCGCAACCTCTTCCTCATGGGCCTCGCGCACCACTGGGACCGCCATTATTCGAAGGCCGCCGAGTGGTTCGCCCGGTCTGAGACTGCCTCGCCGACCTACCCCCCTGCGGCCCACTTCCATGGCTGGGCCCTCTACCACGCCGGTCGCCCCGCCGAGAGTCGCCAAGCGTTTGAGCGACACCTGCGGCTGGATCCCACAGAGGGCGACACACACTTTGGCCTGGGCGTTCTGGCCATTGAACGCGGCGACTTTGACGCAGCCGAGTTGTCGCTG
>CAZMPA010000095.1:0-8497 GCA_964567915.1 uncultured Isosphaeraceae bacterium
ACAGTCCTTGTTCCAGTGCTCGAGAATCAGGATCAGGTCCTGGACATCCACGACGTAGTTGCCGTCGAGGTCTGCGTCGCAGAGCACCGGGAGCGGTGGGGAGTCGGGATCGCCTGGAACGGCGTCTTCGCAGTTGCCCCACGCGGAAATCAACGCTGCGAGGTCAAAGAAGTCGACGACCAGATCCTTATTGATGTCCGGTGCGCAGACGAGACAATCGCCGTCGAAAGAAGGGTCGCCCCACCACGGGTCGTACCACGCCTGGGCGTCGCCGCTGATGGCGGTGGGCTCACAACATGCGAAGTACGAGCCGTTGTGCACGTGCGGGTAGTACGACTCCAGCACCTGGGCGTCCGGAGCACCGTCATTGAGGTCGGCATAGGCGTAGATGCTCTGGACGAACATGCCTCCGCCGCCCCACTCGCCGACGTTGTTCTCAAAGGCGCAGTTGTCAAAGTCGGCCGCGGTTGCGAATCCGGCGAAGACGGCGCCGCCGTATCGGAGTGATCGATTGGCCGAGAAGTTGCAATCCGTAAAGGCCGGTCTGCAGCCAATAAGGCCGTGCGGGTAGGGCACTGGGAAACTCGGTGGCGTGCCGGAATCCACGGTCATCATCGAGACGGCGCCGCCCACCAGGCCTGCGGCGTTCCTCAGGAAGACCGTGTTGGTGAAGACGGGCCTGACGACATTGACACCGTTGATGGCACCGCCGACCCAGTCGCCGATGTTCTCTTCGAAGCGACAGTTGTCAAAGGTCGGTCGAGCACCATCTGACATGTGGACCGCGCCGCCGCGGTTGCTGGCGTGATTCTCCACGAAGTTGACGTTGGTGAAGACCGGGCTTGAGGCCTTCAGATAGACGGCGCCGCCGATCGTGCCGCCGCCGCCTGTAATGGTCATGTCCTGGAAGAACGTGCCGTCGGTTTCGCCCGCGACGCAGCGGATGAGCTGGGCGGTGCCCTGTCCATCAAGGATGGTCTGGTCCGTGCCCGCACCCTTGAAGATGAGCGGTTTGCCGAGCGGATTGATGGTCTCGGTATAGGTGCCGGCGGCGAGTTCGATGGTGTCGCCACTGTTGGCCAGTGCGATGGCGTCCGCGATCGCGGTCTCGCCGGACTCCATGTCGATGGAGAATGTCTGCGGGACGCCCTGGCAGGAGTCCGGAATGTTGTCCATGTCGTCGTCGGTGCAGGTCGGGGCTTCGCAGGCGTCAGCCCACTGAACATAGCCGAACAGGTGATTCGGGATGTTGTTGCAGAGATAGGTTGTGCCCGTCAGCATTGGTTCTGACTGGCCGCCGGAATAGACACCGCCGCCCTCCGACGAGTTGCCGAAGCACTGACCTTCGCATTCGGAGACGTCGTTGTTGCGAATGACGCAGGCGTCGATGGTCGGGCTGGAGGCATGGCACAGGATGCCGCCGCCGACACTGAACGCGCCGAATGGATTCAGGGCATCCTGATAGATGAACTCGCCCGTACCACCTTGCAACGTAAAGCCACTGATGACGCTGGTATCGGATTCGCCACTGGTGAACTTGACGACCGAGGACTGCCCCCAGAGATTCCGAGAAACCGGATTGTCCGGATCGGCCATGTTTCGCGGATCAATGATCGTCATCCCCGGCGCCGGGTCGCGAGCGGTGAGCGTGATCGCTTTGCCTTCAAAGTCGAGGAACTCAAAATAGGTCCCTGGATCCACCTGAATTGTGTCGCCCGGGCCGGCCGCGTTGATGGCGGCCTGAATGGTGCCAAAGTCGGCAGGGACGTCATACGTGTCCGCGGTTGCATCGCACTCGGTCGCAACTGCATCGCAGTCAACGGCGATGCAGTTGCCGCCAAGGTCGGTCCAGGAGCCCCAGATGTTCTTGGAGTGCAGCGGCTCGTGGGGGGTTTCGGTCATCGGGTCGGCTGGCGTGTAGTTGTCGCACAGACTGGCCCCCCCGAGCTGTACGTCAGACCCTTCCGGGGCGCAAATGCCGCCGCCCATCAACTGGGCCGTATTCGTGTCGATCGATCCACCGAAAACGCCGACCGTGCCGCCCGGCTCACAGTAGATGCCGCCACCGGCGTTGTTGGCTACGTTTCCGGTGACCGTGCAGTTGATCAGGTTGACCGTGGCTTCGAAGTGACAGTACACAGCGCCACCTTCGTCGTAGGCCTGATTGCCTGTGATCCGGCACTCATAGGCCTCGATGAGGCCATCCTTCGCCATGCACCGCAGCGCGCCGCCGCGGGTGTTGTACACCTCGTCGAACGGCGGGTAGATGTCTTCCTGGGGGGCCGCCCCGTCTGAAATGGTCAAGCCGCCGCCACCCATTGGGTCGCCGAGGGTCAACTCCTGTTCGTCGGTGTCGAGCCTGACCACAGGAAGGATGGCCCCGCTGATTGGGTCGGTGCCGGAGACGATGCAGTACTGGGGGCCGAAGGCGGACTTGATCGTGATGGACTCAATGTCCTCGGGGACAAGGATGGTCGCTGTGCTGTCCAACTCGGGTGTATAGGCGACGAGGTCCGGGCTGCCGGTATCGACCGTTTGGGCGGCATCCCACTCGATGCAATCGCACAGAATGATCGTGTCGCCCGTCTGCGCGTCTTCGAGCGCTTCGGCAATCGTCTCGTAGTTGGCGTTGGAGCAGTCGCCGGTGAGCGTATCTCGCTCGGGCGGAATCGGTGGGACGGCGTCCGGATCTGCCTCGATGTACTCGTCGTTGACGTAGAGGTCGGCGGCCCAGCACGCGGGGCTACCCAGCCCGAACGCGCCAAACGAGCCCAGCACGGCGGCTGCCGAAATCGCTCTTGCCCAGTACACGTGTCGCATGATCGCTGTCTCCAAGATCCGGGTCGGTATCCGCCCACCACACAGTCGAGGCCGCACTCCGAAAGACGTTTCGGCGACGCGGTCCCGCCGATTGTACCGGCGGAAACGAGGTCTGGTTGGAGGTTTGCAGGGTCGTGGGCCTCCTTTTTCGGCCCAGAGCGGGGGCGGTATCGTGCTGAGCAGCGGCGGCATCGGTGCCGGCGGCTGTATCTGGAGGCTGCACATGTCACGGCGGATCAGGGTGGTGGGGTTGTTGGGAGCATCTCTGGGGCTCCTGTTGGCAGGCTGTCGCGGTGGTCCGCAAGGCGGCCAGACCATGCGTGTGGGGGTGGGCGACGTGGGCCGCGTGGTCCTGTCAGGTCATGCTGGCACGGGCTACATCTGGAAGGTTGACCGCGAGATGTCCGAGGGCCTGCAGCACGTCGTGGTGAGCGAACCCGACACGACGGTCGCCAGTGGCGACCGAGTGGGAGGGCCGCAGGAGACCGTGTTTCGGGTTGAAGGGGCATCGTCGGGCATCGCAGAGGTTCGGTTCGAGTATGTCCGGCCGTGGGAGCAGGACACCCCTGCGGCCCGAACCGCGACCTACCAGATCACTGTGCGGTGACGGGGCTTGGGAAGCCGGATCGGTATACTGAGCGGCTTGATCCAATGCCGACAGACACCATGACCAAGCCAGAAACCACCACCGACTCCGCCGACGCGACGCCAGCGGGGGCCGGGGCGCCGATTCCAGGCCCCAATGTGCTCCTCAAGTGGCTGCGAGACATGATGCTGATTCGCGAGTTTGAGGTCCGCTGCATGCAGGCCTATCAGAACAAGCTCGCCGGCGGGTTTCTGCACGTCTACAACGGGCAGGAAGCCATCGCAGTGGGCTGCGTCGCCGCCATGCGGCCGGATGATCCGCTCATCACGGCCTACCGCGATCACGGCCACGCACTTGCGAGGGGCATGTCCCCCGAAGTGGGCATGGCGGAGCTCTTTGGACGCATCGGGGGCTGCGCCAAGGGCAAGGGCGGCTCGATGCACTTTTTCGACGGCGAGCATCACATGTACGGCGGTCATGGCATCGTCGGGGCCCAGATCCCGCTTGGCGCCGGCCTCGCATTCGCCACGAAGTACCGGCAGGAAGTGATGGAAGGGGCTCGCAGCAGCCAGGTCACGATGGCCTTCATGGGCGACGGGGCGCTCAATCAGGGGGCTGTGCACGAGGCGATGAACCTCGCAGCGGTGCTCAACCTGCCCATCATTTTCGTCGTCGAAAACAACCTGTATGCGATGGGAACCGCCATCGAGCGATGCACGGCGGCGGGCGCTCATATCACGGAGCGAGCCAAGGCCTTCGACATGGAATCCGCGGTCGTCGAGGCCATGGACATTCTGGACGTGTACCGCGACATGAAGCCGATTGTCGAGCGATGCAGGGAGACCTCCCGTCCGTGCTTTGTTGAGATGCGGTGTTACCGCTTCAAGGGGCACTCGATGTCCGACCCGCGGAAGTATCGCACGCACGAGGAAGAGGAGCATTGGGAGAGCCACGATCCGATCGAGCGGCTCGCCGCCCATCTGGTGGATCAGGATCAACTGACCGGCGAAGCGTTCAAGGCCTTGGGCAAGGAAGTTCGCGCGGAGATTCGGGCAGCGGTCAAGGCTGCCGAAGCATCACCGCCCCCAGGTCTCGAAGAGCTCTACCACGATGTGTACACGGACACCTGGGGGCCATACACCGGTACATCCGTCCCGCCATACATGCGTCGTCGCAGCAGCGACCAGGGGGCATCCGATGCGTGAGATCGCCTTTCGAGATGCGCTTCGCGAAGCGATGAGCGAAGAGATGCGGCGAGACGAACGCGTGTTCCTCGTTGGCGAGGAAGTCGCCCAGTACGACGGCGCCTACAAGGTCAGCAAGGGCATGCTTGAGGAGTTCGGGCCCAAGCGGATTATTGACATGCCCATTTCCGAGAGCGGGTTTGCCGGCATGGGCATCGGCGCTGCGATGATGGGCCTGCGGCCGATCGTCGAGTTCATGTCGTGGTCATTCAGTCTCGTCGCGGCCGATCCGATTCTCAACAACGCCCCGAAGATGCTCTACATGAGCGGCGGCCAGTTCGGCTGCCCGATCGTGTTTCGCGGCAATGACGGCGCCGGTGGGCAACTCGGCTCCACGCATTCGTGGTGTGTCGAATCGCTCTACGCAAACGTTCCGGGCCTCAAGATGGTCATTCCGGCGTATCCAGCGGATGCAAAGGGGCTGCTCACGGCCTCGATCCGTGACGACAACCCTGTGTTCTGCCTTGAGAGTGAGCGAATGCTTTCCTTGTCTGGAGCGGTGCCCGACGGCGAGCACATCGTGCCGATCGGGAAGGCCTCCGTCGTGCGGCCAGGCAGCGACTGCACCATCGTCGCATTCGGCCGGGCCGTGCACTTCGCGTCCGAGGCGGCTTCGGAGCTGGCGTCGTCGGGCATAGACGTTGAGATTATCGACGGCCGTTCGATCAAGCCTCTGGACATTGACACGATTGCCGACTCGGTGCGAAAGACCAATTGCTGCGTCGTCGTCGACCAGTCCTGGTCGTTCGCATCGATTGGCTCCGAAGTGGCCGCTGAGATCCATCGCGTGTGCTTCGATGACCTCGACAACCATGTGCATCGCGTACACAGCGATGACGTTCCGGCGCCCTATGCGTGGAATCTCGAACAGGAAATGTTGCCCAACGCCCGCAAGATCTGCGAGGCGGTCCGCAGCGTCACCTACACCGCCTGAGCCCCTTTGGGGCGTTCGAAAGAGGCTTGCAGCACGCCATGTCCATCGAAATCACCATGCCGCGGCTCTCTGACACGATGGAGAAGGGGACCATCATCAAGTGGCAGGTCGCCGAAGGTGACGAAGTGACGGCGGGGGACGTGCTTGCCGACGTTGAAACCGACAAGGCAACCATGGAGATGCAGGCCTTCGACGACGGGCACGTATCGCAGATCGCCGTTGGGGAAGGGGAGGCCGTTGACGTCGGAACTGTCGTCGCCGTGCTCGCCGAAGAAGATGAAGAGGTCGATGCCGCCCCGTCTGCAGCGGCGCCGGCCCAGCCCGCTGCACAACCGCAGGCCGCAGCGGCACCGTCCACGGCCCATCGCAAGGTCACACCGGTCGCTCGGCGTCTTGCAGAGTCGCATGGCATCGACCTGTCCACGCTGGAAGGCTCCGGTCCCGGCGGCAGAATCGTCAAGCGGGATGTGCTGACGGCGGCTGCGGCAGGCGCCGAGATGCGGGCGGCGGTGCCTCCTTCCGCAAGCCCTTCCGCAAGCGCGGACTCCACAAGCCCTGCGGCGGCTCCTGCCCAACCTGAACGAACCGTGATCGAGCAGTCGACGATGCCGGTGCCCGCGACGTCCGTGTCGCCGGTGGCCCCTGCGGCCATTGCCCTCTCTGCCGGTGATCGGCGTGAGCCGGTGAGCAGCATGCGGCAGACGATTGCGAGGCGTCTGGTTGAGTCGAAGCAGGAAGTGCCGCACTATCAGGTGTCCATGGTGTTCGCGATGGATGCGATGGTGGAACTGCGATCCCAGTTGAATGAAGAACTGTCCGAGCAGGGCGTCAAACTTTCGGTGAACGATCTGCTGGTCAGGGCCTGCGCGATCGCCATGCACCGCAACCCGCTCATGAATGCGTCCTGGGACATCGACGCCATCATCTATCACGCAGACGTCAACATCGGCGTCGCCGTGGCCCTGCCGGAAGAGCGGGGTGGCGGGCTCGTGGTGCCGGTGATCCGACACGCGGACGCCAGGAGCCTCCGCACCATTTCCTCGGAAACCCGAACGCTCTCGGAGAAGGCGAGAACCCGTGGATTGAGCGTCGAAGAGATGGACGGCGCGACGTTCACGATTTCAAACCTTGGCATGTTTGGCGTGGACGCGTTCACGGCCATCATCAATCCGCCCAACAGCGCGATCCTCGCGGTCGGCGCCTGCTTGCAGAAGCCGGTCGTTCGCGGCGGCGAGTTGACTGTGGGTTGGGAAATGAACGCGACGCTCAGCAACGACCATCGGGTTGTGGATGGCGCCACCGCGGCCCGCTGGCTCGCCACGCTGAAGGACCTTGTCGAGCACCCGGCCGGCATCCTTGTCTAGTAGGCCTGATCGCCGCAAGTCACGTGTTTCATTGGCTCACGTCGTCCCGGCAAGCTGCCGCATGGTGGCAACGAAGGTTCGGGCGGTCGTCTTCAGGATCATCATGGTGGCGACGGTCCAGACCACGGCAGAGAGCATGCCGCCCGCAAGCAGCGCCCACTGGATTGAGGACGCGAACCCAACGTCATAGCCCGCCGCTACATCTGTGTCCAGAGCAAGCATGACGGCAGAGAGTGGGCATATCGACCCGGTCCAGAGACCCACCCACCCAAGCCCTGGCAGCGAGGTGACGCACGGAACGAGCACCCCAGCGAGCAGTGCGGCGATGGTCACCGTCATGACGACCGCGGTGGTTGACCGGCGGCTTCGCAGGGACCAGTGCAGTCCCAGCCCGATGCAGAACGCCGTGAAGGGGCCGAGCCAGAATGCCATCCCCAGCAGTCCGCCCCAATTGGCGAGGGGAACGGCGACTCCATCCTGATTGGCGATCGCCGCGAAGGGGCCTTCGGCCGGCGCGAGCACAATCAGCATCGCGAGCGCTATGGCGGTGAACAGCGGCGGCACCAGCGCGGGCACCATCATGCGGGCAATGCCAATCGCCTGCCCCTTGAGATAGGGGCCAGGTTGAATGGGTGTTGTGAGCAGGAGGTCCAACGTGCCCTGTTCTCGATCCCGGGTCACCACCTGCGCCGACATCATCGAGGCCGCGAGCACCAGCAGGCCGACTTCGACCGCCAGAAGTGCCAGCAGCAGTGATCGACCGAGCTCCCTGCTCAGGACCTCGCCGCCGAGCATTGCGAGTACAACCGCTGAGGCGGTGACGCCGCCGAAGGCCCAGCCCCAACGCAGCAGCGCATCCCATCGTTGTCGCGGGCGGCCTCTTGAGGCTCTCCACGCGATTGGGTTCAGACCCACCGGTCTGGCGTGCCGCGTTCCAACGCGTCTACTGTGCCGACCACCCGTGCCGCCCATCACCGGGCCGAGCATGCGCACCCGGAGCGTGGCCCAGGCCACCATGACCATGGTGGCAGCGAGGCTGATGACCGCGAAGGCCGCAACAGGGTGGCCGAGCCAGAAACCAGCAATGCCCTGGGAGGGCCCGCTTGCAACGTATTGGCTGGGCCGCAGCACGGTTTCCAGCGCGAGAAACGGGTTGAGCGGCGTCGCCCACGTCGTGTAACTCGCTCCGAGTTCGCCGGGGATTGGCGTTCGAAGCGCCGCATCGACGATCCACGTGGCAATCAGGGCCGTGAGCACGCCAATCGAGAACACGAGCGCGGCCCGACGTCCGCCCGTCCGGGTCGCCGACAGCATGACGGCCGCGGCGCCCACAACGACCGCGGTGCACGCAGCAATGGCCGCAGCAAGCAGCACCGACCGCGGTCCGACGCCGCCGAAGATCTGCAGAATCAGCAGGATGGGGAGCGCCGCGGCAATGAGCATCAGGACCAGGCAGACACGCCCCAGGAGGTTGCCCAGCACGATGCCGCCCGAGGAGAGGGGCGTGGTCAGGAGCAGGTCCCACGTCCGTGGCGACGCCTCCTGCTCG
>CAZMPA010000096.1:0-4595 GCA_964567915.1 uncultured Isosphaeraceae bacterium
CCACCAAGCGTGGCAACCTTGACTGCACGTTTTGCATGGACTGCGTGCGGGCGTGCCCGCACGACAATGTCGGCCTCGTCGCGAGAAGCGTACACGTCGATGCCAGCTATGCCCGCTGGCGAGGCGCGATCGGCCGTATCGGGGGCCGGCCCGACGTCGCTGCGCTGGCCGCACTCCTGACATTTGGCGCGTTTGCCAATGCGGCCGGCATGGTCGGGCCAATTCTCGCCTGGGAAGACGCAGTCACCGCGTCACTCGGGGCCGCGACGCCCCTGATTCCTGCAACGATTGTGCTGCTGGGGATCACCGTGCTTACTCCACTCGTGCTGCTCCCGCCGGTCGCCGCCGCGGCGCGGCAGGTGGGAGGCTGGACGATCGGCCTGAAGGCGGCAGCGTGTCGACTCTCACTGGCGCTCGTGCCGATCGGCTTTGCCATGTGGCTGGTGCACATGCTGTTTCACTTTCTCACCGGCCTGGGCACCATCGTCCCGGTGACGCAGCGGGTCGCGGCCGACGCTGGGCTGGATCTTGGTCAACCCGCCTGGGCCATGGCATGCTGCCTGGCCATACCGGAGTGGCTGCTCCCTCTGGAACTGCTTCTACTCGATGCGGGATTGGTTCTCACCGTCGTTGTGCTGTACCGATTCGCTCGGAGCTGCCACGAACACCGCGCGGCGTGGGCGACAGTCGTCTTGAGTCTTCCCGCAGTGCTCCTGTTTGCATTTGGTGTATGGATTGTGCTGCAGCCGATGCAGATGCGCGGGACCATACTGCCGTGATGCGAATCGCACTCATCATGATGATCACGTCAGTTGCCTGCGGCGACAGTGGTCTGGTCCGACTGAGCGAGGTCACGCCACCCTGGCGCGTCACGATCATGACCGATCCGACCCCACTGCGTGAAGGGCCAATCGACATCTCGCTCCTCCTGCAGACACACAAGGGCGGAACCGCGGTCCTGGACGCACATGTGGACCTGGAGTTGGAGGGCCCCGACGGCCTGCGCCTCACAACCACAGCATCCCATTCTCAGGCCGAGAACCAGTTGCTGTACGCCGCGAAGTTTTCGCTTCCGGCCGCCGGAGAATGGAATGTGCTGACACGCCTTGAACATGACGACACTTGCCGCGAAGTCAGGTGGACCCTGACGGCCGCCGGCCCCACCCCGCCGCTCGCAGCCGCCTGGCCCTGGCTGCTCCCTGCACCACTTGGAATCGCCCTGTTCGCGTGCAACCGCGCCTTGCGACGGAGCCGAACGCCATGACGGAGGCGGCGCGTGATCAGACAACCGGGACCGGAAAGTTCGGGTGCATCGGCCTGACCGCGGTGCTGGTCATCGGTCTGCTGCTTGTCGTCGTGTCAACCTGGCGTCTGCACGCCCATGTGGCCGAGTACGAAGCGAGGTTTTCAGGTCCGGAGTGGACGAGGCTCGAAGGGAAACACATCGAGCAGACCGAGCCGCTCACGGCGCCCACGTTGATCTTCAGTCCGGAGATCGTGCTGCACGGCGCGACGGCGGACATCGCCATTCAGGGAGGCAACGCCGAACTCCACGGTCGGTACACGGGGCAGGTGTCCTTCCTCGGACGGAACTTTGATCTCGCCCCAGATGCTGTCGTAGAGGGCGTTATCGACATCAGCGGCGCGCGGCATGTCACCATCAGAGGCGTCGCAGAGGGCGGCATTGAGGGTGCGTGGGACAGGCTCTACCAGGCCACCACGCCCGCAGAGGGCCCCGAAGCCCCGTAGGCTGTACCCCAGATCGTTCACCACGAAAGGCAGTGCTGCATGGCAAAGGCAATCATCGATCCAGGGGAGGTCCGGAAGTTCGCCGCCGATCTCCGCCGATTCTCCGAAGGCATGAACGAACAGATGATCGCTTTGATGTCGCGGCATCGCGCCCTGGCGCACACCTGGCGGGACCAGGAACACAAGAAGTTCTCCGATGAGTTCGAGCACACAATGCGGACGCTCGGCCGATTCCGCGAGCACGTCACGGACCACGTGCCCTTCCTTCTTCGCAAGGCCCAGCGAGCCGAGGACTACCTGAACCAGCAGTAGCACCGATGGCAAAGAAGGCGAACGTCACATCCATCGATACCATCGGGCACCTGCGGGGCCAGGTAATCGAGACATCCGCGTCAATTCGTCGCATTGTCGATGAATGCGTCGGGCAGGTTCGCCGGGCTCAGCAATGGCTGGTCAATGACTGCGCCCGACACTGGCAGGTCGAAGCACGCAAGCGGGACCAGAAGCTGAACTCAGCGCTGTCGGATCTCCAGCGGGCCCGTATTGCGCAGCCGGACGCCGACCCACGCTCCTTCGTTGATCACAACCGCGCCATCCGCAAAGCGAAGCGTCGCCGCGAAGAAGCCTCCGCCAAACTCCAGAGCATCAAGAAGTGGACCCGAAAGCTCGAACGTGAGGAGATGATCTTCCGGGCCCAGCTGCAACGCATCGCACAACTCGCCGAATACGACCTGCCGCGGGCGGCAAGGTGGCTCGCGACGCTCGAATCACATCTGCAAGGTTACGTCGAGGAGCCTCCTCCGCTCCCAACTCCACATCAGGTGAGCGAAGACACCGCGGCCGACTTTGGCCAGGGTGGCAAGAAGCGGCCAGAGGATGAGGAAGACCCATCATGAGCCTCCTCTCCAGTGGCGCCGCGCTCCGCGAGGAGGTCTCGACGATCACCCACGCCTGGCAGCGTGCGGGAGACAGTTGGCGAGATGAGCAACACGGGCGAATGGGCCAGTTGTACATCGAGCCGCTCAACCAAGCCAACGTCGCGGCCGACAACGCCGTACAGATCATGTCCGCCGTGCTTGAGCAGATGCGCCGGGAGTGCGGATGGGATGCGTGACGTCAGGCACCATCACTTCGCGAATGACCGGATCACCACTGATACCATGGGGACAGGTTCTCAGGCACGATGAACGAAACGCCAGACACCAGCCTGATCGACATCGCCCTGCGGTACGTAAAGCAGGTCGTCTCCATGTTTTCGCGTGTGGCCGCCCGCCAAGCAGAGATCGAAGAAGCCCACGAGTCTGAGACCACGGCCGCCTCCTCAGAACACCGCAATCAGACCAAGGCATTGAAAAAACGCTTGAAGGCGGCGGCCAAGGAGTGCGAAGAGACCAAACGCCGCAGGACAGAGCAGGCCATCGAGACGTCGACGCAGGATCTTGAAGCGCTGGCCGAGAGCACCGAACGGCGAAGGCTGGGCATTCTGGATTCCAGCGAACGCAGGCAGACGAAGGTCGCCAAGTCCGCCGAGGGACATCGGTGGATGGCCGAAAGCCTCTACGAAGTCGAACACATGAAGACCGCCGAGGCGGTGCGGCTGGCGCAAGTGGCGCTCGACTCAGCCATTCATCGCGCCGCCCAACTGGGCGTTTCCGATGGAAGTGACGCGGAGCATCCTGAATCGACCATCCTTGAGCTTGAGCAGATCGAAGCGCTCCTGTCCAATGCCGAGCAGCTGAACGCTTCGACGAGGGAAGCCGGCTGGCGGCTGTGGGTGATCAGAGGCAAGTTGGCCGGCTGTGTGGCGGTCCCACCGCTTGTAGTCTGGTTTGCATGCAGTGGCTTGGGCATTCCCAACGCCATGCTCTGGACCGGGCTTGCCGCAGCGATCGGGGTCGTGCTGGCCGCCTGCCTCGCACTCAGCCGGGCAATTCGAGGGCGAAGCGGCATTCGACACGCCAGGGAACGCGCCGGCGACGCCGTCGCCGCCGCCACGGCACGCCTGGACGCCATGCAACTCCTGCTCGAAGATCAGGAGCGAACGGCCCGCGAGAGCCGCAATACCCGACTGAAGCAGGTCCGCGACTCGGTGAGCGATATGCTCGATCAGGCTGCACCGGAGACACGCGAGGACCTCCAGAAACTCGCCGACCATGCCAAGCGGCGAGAGCAATTGATTCGTGAGGAGCGGGAGCGATTCCTCAAGACGGTCGAAGCACGGTACCGGGAGACCGTGGAGCAGATTGAAGCGGACCAGGTGTCAGAATCAGCGGCGATCGAGTCTGCCTATGCGGCGAGAACGGCCGCCACCAAACAGACCCACGAGCAGGCGTGGTCGGCACTGGTGACGGAGTGGAGCGAAGCGGCAACAAACCTCCAGGTACTCCGAGCGGCCGCATCTGAAGCAACAACGTACATGGTCGGGAACATCACGGCGGACAATTGGAAGGACACCCCCCTGACCGCCTCGCCCTGTCCAGAGGTCCCAATTGGACAGATCGTGGTCACGGCGGCAGACATCCCTCCTGGCCCGCCTGCGGACCCGCGGCTCGCGTGGTCCGAGCCTGCGGAGGTCATGCTGCCCGTGGGCTTGCACATCGAGTCAGCCCACCATGTACGCATCGACTGCCCTGCCGCCCACCGCGCCGAGGGCGTGCGGATGCTGCAGTCCCTTCTCTTCCGACTCGTGGTGTCGATGCCCCCGGCGATGATCAAACTCATGCTCGCGGACCCTGTCGGACTCGGCGAGACGTTTGCAGGGTTTATGCATCTGGCAGACTACGAGAACGCAGCCGTCTCCCGCGTGTGGTCTGAGCCGCGGCACATCGAAGAGCAACTTGCCAAAC
>CAZMPA010000096.1:4605-8496 GCA_964567915.1 uncultured Isosphaeraceae bacterium
AGAGCACATGGAACGCGTCATTCAGACTTACCTGCGTGACGAGTTCGAGTCGCTCGCGGACTACAACCGGCACGCCAAGGCCATTGCCGAGCAGTATCACGCGGTCGTCATGTCGGACTACCCGGCTGGGATCAACGCGGGCGGCGCCAAGCGTCTGGAGTCCATCCTGTCTTCCGGGGGGCGATGCGGCGTGATCGCCATCGTCATGCGTGACACTGACCGGGAGATTCCCGAGCATCTCGAGTCGGCCGATCGCATTCAGCCGGACATCGGGCTGCGATTCGATGGCACACGGTGGGAACTCGTGCACCCCCCCCTCAAGGACTTTCCATACACGCCACCTCCCACAACGCCGCCCGAAGCGATGGCGGGCATGTTGCACCGGATCGGCGAGGCCGCCGTTGAGGGCCAACGCGTCGAGGTTCCCTTCGGCGACATCGCCCCCAAGCCAGATGAGCGGTGGACGCGAAGCACCGAGACCGAACTTCGGGTCGCGCTCGGACAGACCGGCGCCAACCGGTATCTGGAAATGCTCCTCGGCCGCGGAACAACTCAACACGCCCTGCTCGCCGGGCGGACCGGATCCGGCAAGTCCACGCTCCTGCACGTACTCATCACCAACCTCGCGCTGTGGTACTCGCCCGACGAAATCGAGTTCCACATGGTCGACTTCAAGAAGGGCGTGGAGTTCCAGACCTACGCCAACCACCACTTGCCGCACGCGCGGGTCATCGCCATCGAAAGCGACCGCGAATTCGGCCTGAGCGTGCTACAGAGACTTGACCGCGAACTGCGACGCCGAGGCGACCTCTTCCGCGAGGCAAGTGTGCAGGATCTCGCTGGCTGGCGGTCAAAGCGCGATCAGCGAATGCCCCGGATTCTGCTGGTGGTTGATGAATTCCAGGAGTTCTTCGTCGACGACGACCAGATTGCTCAGGAAGCCGGGCTGCTGCTCGACCGACTCGTTCGGCAGGGCCGTGCATTCGGCATGCACGTGCTCATGGGATCGCAAACGCTCGACGGTGCCTTCTCGCTCGCCCGAAGCACTCTCGGACAGATGGGCGTCCGCATCGCCCTGCAGTGCACCGAGGCAGACTCCTATCTGATTCTGAACGACGACAACCCCGCCGCCCGCATGCTTCGCCGCCCGGGCGACGCCATCTACAACGATGCAGGCGGCAAGCTGGAGGGCAACACGCCCTTCCAGGTCGTCTGGCTCGACAACACAGAGCGGGACCGGGTGCTGGACGGCCTGACCGAGCTCGACCGCGAACGCTTCCCGGACACCTCGCGAGACCAATTCGTCTTCCGCGGCAACATCCCATCGCTCCTTTCAAGCGACGACGCCATCAGAGCACGCGTGTCACAGCCGCCGGCAGCGGTCGATGGCCTCACAGTTCTGCTCGGTGACCCAATCGCGATCACCGAGAAGACCAGCATCACCCTGAAACCCCAGTCGGGCTCGAACACGCTGCTCGTCGGCCAGCACGCCGAAGCAGCCAACGCGCTGATGATCGCCGCCCTGCTGCAGGCGGCGTCGGATCTTCCCGCCACGAATACACCGGATACCGAGGGCCTGATGGTCTGGATCCTGGACGGCGTCCCGCCGGACGCCCTGTTCGCCGGCCGCCTTGCCGTGTTCGGTGACCAATTGCCCCACCAGGTCACGAGGGTCACGGCCCGGAATGCGGAGGAGGAGCTCCAGCGGCTCACGGACATTCTCGAATCACGCGCTGGCGGCGGACGTGGGCAAGGTGCGCACATCCTGATCCTCGGGCTCGAGCCGGGCCGCATACCCGCGGTCCGCCCCGCAGACGACGACTTTTCCTTCTCCATGGACGACGACGCCGCCGCCAAGCCCGACAGGCAGCTCGCCGCGCTGCTGCGGGACGGTCCGGTCGCCGGGATTCACTCGCTGCTCTGGTTCGACGGGCTCAACAACCTGAACCGGGGACTGAGCCGGGCGAGCCAGCGAGAGTTCCACGCAAGGGTCCTCTTCCAGATGGGCGCCAATGACTCGGGACAACTGATCGACGCCACCACGGCGGCCGACCTTGGCCCCAACCGCGCCCTCCTCCATCTCGATGCATTCGGCTCCATTGAGAAGTTCCGCCCCTGGGGCATGCCGGATGCGGCGTGGCTTGAGGCGACCGCCGCCTCGCTCAGCGACCGATAAAGATCGCCCCATCCGGGATGTCCGGGGCACGAATTGGCAATCCCGGAGCAATTGCGCGAAAGCACTCACAGACTGGACGCTTCTTCCCAATAGATGGGGGTGAGTCCTCCGTGTGGGACTCAGTGCCACGAACTCGCTGGATGGAGATGCCCGATGCAAGCCTGTGACAACACTTCGAACCCTGCCGCACCCACGACCATGCTGCTTCAGGTCGGATCAACGTGGGCCGTCTGCTCACGCACGCCGGTCCCCATCATTCTGGCCCGATTCAACCATCGCCGCGACGCGGCCCAGTGGCAGTCCGACCACGAGCGGCGAGTCGCCCAGCCCAAGGCCGCCTAGCCCAACCCTCAGGTCCCACGTATCGGGGGCCTGATAGACTCCCGGGTTCCCCATGTGGCCCCGGATTCCAAGCCTTGTAGTTCGCCTTGCGCTCGCCGCCCTGCTGGCCGGCGGGTGCAGTGCTGTGGAGCGAGCAAGGCCGCGGCCCAAGGCCTCCTCCTCCATCAAGGAACTCGACGGCCTCCAGACCTCCGGCATCATGCGGGGGACCGTGGGAGCCGACACCGTCATCCTCGGCTGGGACGACAGCACCAGTCCGATGTACAGGCCCGTTCGCATTCGCGGCTACGGGCTGGTGGTCGGACTCGACGGCACAGGGGCACGAGACACACCTCCTGACGTCCGGGCGCACATGCTGCAGGTCATGGCACGGCACGGGATCGGCTCGGAGCGGGCGGGGTACGGCCATATCACACCAGAAGCGATGCTCGACTCCGAAGGCACCGCGGTGGTCATCGTTGAGGGCATTGTGCCGCCCGGGTCGGTGGGACGGCGGCGAACGCCACCCAGCGCATCGGGCCGGCTGCCGGAGGTTCTTCCCGGAACGACGTTTGACGTGCACGTGTACGCGGACCCTCGAACCGGCACGACCAGCCTCGAGGGCGGGCGGCTCTACACGTCGGATCTCTTCCCCGGCCCGCTCATGACCGGGGATCGTCAGGCCCGACGCCTGGGGCAGGCCGCCGGGCCAATCTTCCTCAACCCGTTCATCGAGGGCGATGACGCCGCCGCTGGGGATATCAACACGCTGAGCGGCCGCATCCTCAACGGCGGCCAGGTCCTGCAGGACATGCCATTGAAACTTCGACTGGTCAACCCGAGCCACACCCGCGTTCGGCTGATTCAGGACGCCATCAATCGCCGCTATCCGATCGAGCAGGGGCAGGTGGCCCCCACAGCACGTGGCACCAGTGACGCCGTCGTTGAACTCACAGTGCCGCCGTCGATGCGAGACGACCCGGACACCTTCGTCCAGGTCGTGATGCACGTATCGCTCAGACAGGTCGACACGGACCGAATCGCCAACTCGACTCGACGGTCGCTCCAGCGAGACCCGTCGGACGCCCCTTCGGCCTACTGGCGGTGGGTCGCCCTGGGCCCGCAGGCGCTCCCGATGGTTCGAAAGATGTACGACTACCCGGAGGCACTTCCGCGGCTTGCAGCCCTGCGGGCGGGCGCCGCGCTTGAGGACCCGGTAGCCGCGGAGTCCCTTCGCAAGATGGCCTCCGAGGGCACGCTCGCCCAGCGTCTGGAGGCGGCCCACCTGTTGGCCAAGCTGCCTCCGGACCCGCGCACCGAGGAGACCTTGCGGTCGCTTATGGACGATCCCCATGTCGCAGTGCGGCTTCGGGCCAACGACGCGCTCGAACAAC
>CAZMPA010000097.1:0-8483 GCA_964567915.1 uncultured Isosphaeraceae bacterium
CCACAGCAATGTGCTTCATGGCCGCCGAGGATAGCCACGGCACCACTGCCCGGGGTCCTCTACAATCCGGACTTGGAGGTGCCCGATGCCGTATTACACCAGCCTCGGTGAGATTCCCGCGAAGCGTCATGTGCAATTCCGCCGTCCCGACGGCGTGCTGTATTCGGAGGAGGTGTTCGGCACGGAAGGCTTCGATGGCCCGACCTCCACGATGTATCACATCCATCCGCCGACCCAGGTGACTGGCTGGACCTGCGAGTACTCCACCAAGGTGGACTACCTCGAATCCAACGTCATGCGCATGCGACACCTCAAGTCGATGGACCGCCAGCCTAAGGGCGATCCGATCACGGGTCGCACGGTTCTGTTTGGGAACGTCGACTGCGAGATCGGCATCTGCGTCCCGGACGAACCGATGGACTACCACTTCAAGAACGGGCAAGGCGACGAGTGCCTCTACATTCACCACGGCACCGGCACGTTGTACACGATGTTCGGCACGCTCACATTCGGCCCACGCGACTTTGTCGTCATCCCGAAGGGGACGATCTACCGCATGGTGTTCGACCCGCGTGAAGAAGGCGCACCCAACGATCGCTTCATGTGTATCGAGACTGCCAACGCCTCGCACATCCTGCCGCCCAAGCGATACGTGTCAGAGAAGACGTCGCAGTTCCTTGAGCACGCCCCCTACTGCGAGCGTGACCTGCGAATCCCGGAGATGCCCCTGGCCTACGACGAACTGGGCGAGTTTGAGGTCCGCATCAAGGCCGTCAACAGCGTGCACTCCTACACATATCCGTACCACCCCCTCGACATCGTCGGCTGGGATGGCTGCTACTACCCGTATTGCTTCAGCTGCGACGATTTCAGCCCGATCGTCGCCAAGCACCACATGCCACCACCAACCCACCAGGTCTTTGCCGGCGGCGGCTTCGTCATCTGCGCTTTCTGCCCGCGGATGCTCGACTTCCACCCCGAAGCAGTCAAGGTGCCATACAACCACAGCAATGTCGACAGTGATGAGGTGATGTACTACTGCGACAGCAAGTACACAGCCCGCCGCGGTATCTCAGAAGGCTCCATCACCATGCACCCGCAGGGCATCCCCCACGGTCCACACCCCGGCACGGTTGAGTCCACGCTGGATCAGACGTACACGGACGAACTCGTCGTCATGTGCGACACGTTCAGGCCGCTGTACCCGACCGCGGCGGCGCTGGAAATCGACGACGCCGAGTACCCACAGTCCTGGGCAGACTGGACGCCGATTCCGGTTGGGGAGCCGGCTGGGGCATCCTGATTCCGAAGATTCTTCGGATGGGAGGCTTGCTCGGCGGCAGCATTGTCCTACGGTAGACACGCTGAGCGTTGTGCTCGCGCGTTCAGGGAAGAGGACCAACCACACATGCCCGGTGTCCTGATGTGCGTCACAGCCGCGATCGCCACGGCCACGCCACAACCTCCAGACATTCTGCTGATCGTCTGGGACGATGTCGGCATTGATCAGGCTGCGGCGTTCGGGTGGACCCACGCTCAGTCGCAAATGCCCGTTTTCGAGGCGATCTGCGACAAGTCAGTTCGGTTCACGAACGCCTGGGCCATGCCCGAGTGCACTCCCACCCGAGCCGCACTCATGACGGGGCGGTACCCAATGCGAACCCGCACGCTCGCTCCCTGCATCTCAGGCATGGTGACGCCGACACAGCTCAACCCAGCCGAGACCACCCTCCCTGACCTGCTCCGCGGCGCCGGCTACGACACCGCCATGGTTGGCAAGTATCACCTCGGCGAGAACGGCCCAACCGGGCCCAATTCGCCAGCCAGCGACTGCCGGCTTGACTTCTTTACGGGCTCGCTCAATATCCCGCCAAGCATCGACTGGACTGTCGGTGGCCAGGCGCCGGGCCCGACGGGCGAGGGTGTGTTCTCCTGCGGCGCTCCGACGATTGGCGAGGGCGCCTGCTGCTTTGAGGACGCCGGATGTGTGCCGGACATGAACCCGTTTGACTGCATGACGCTCGGCGGCGTTCCACTTCTGCACGAACTGGGGGACGGAGAATGGATCATCGCGCCAACCTGCGATCAGGGTTGTGAGCACATCGACTATACCCGCGACAACGGGTACTACCACTGGACCGAGACAACAAGCCACTTCGGGTTTCCAGACGCGCTGCAGACCGACACCACCGGCTATCAGACGACCGCGGTTGCCAACCACGCGCAAAGCTGGATTGCCACCCGGAATCCGGACACGCCGTGGTTCTGCGCCATGACGTTCACCGCATCGCACACGCCCCTGCAACCGGCGCCCACGGCGCTGCCATACTCAAGCGTCCCTGTTTCTGGCTGTTCCATTGCCGACGATCTCTTCGGAGCGAGGCAGGCCTTCATCGAGATGAATGAGGCGATGGACCGCGAGACGGGACGGATGTGGATCAGGTTCGCACGCTGAACCACGCCGACAATGGCGTCGGGAACTGGCCGATCGGCTACGCGGGGTTCTGCATCATCGCATCACAGTGCCAGGATTTCCTGCTTGGCACCGAGACTGCCTGCCACGATAACGGAGGCGACTGGTACACCTTCGACCAGTACGCGGACTGCTGCGCCTGGTGGGCGGCGAACAGTGAGCCGGAGGGGTTCATGCCGCAGTCAACACACTCGTGGGCGATCCGAAGCGAGCATCACAAGCTCATCCTTCGGCTTGGCGCTTCGTGCCCGCGAGAGACGTCGTGCACGCTCGAGTTCTATCACCTTCCCACGCCAATCCCGCCAAATGTCACAGGCATCGAGTCAGACGCAACCCGCATCGACCTGCCGCCAGCCGATCCAGTGGACGCTGCCGCATTTACGGCGCTTCGGGCATCGCTTCGGAAACTCATCGAGTCTGAGCCTTACTGCCTGGGCGACGCGAATCGCGACCGCGCGGTTGATACCAATGACCTCCTCGGCGTTCTGGGCGACTGGGGCAACGAGCAGATCACACCAGGCGTCGATCCAGCGGAAGGCCGTGGGAGCTTCTTCGACATGACGCAGGACGGCATCGTCGGCGTCGATGATCTGCTGGCAGTCATCACCAATTGGACACCATCCTGTGCCGGTGGCACGCCCTGGCCTCCGACCCGAGATGAGCAGGCCGCCTGGGGAGAAGCCTGGAACATTCCGTTCTACAACGAATCCCCGATGGACTGCCTGATGCAGGACGCTGGTCCCTGACAGGAAGCCCGCTTACTTTGCCGGCAGGATCACACCCGAGCAGGAGCCGAAGCCGATTCGTGCGGCCCCCTCACGCTCGCACCAGGCCTTGATCGTCAACTCATCGCCGTCCTGCAGGAACCGCCGCTGCGTGCCATCGGGCAAGTCGATTGGCTCCGTCCCTCGCCACGTGAGTTCCAGGAGGCATCCGCGTGACTCCTTGTCCGGGCCACTGACGGTGCCGCTTCCGAGCAGATCGCCCGGCCGCATCGGGCATCCAGTGCTCGTGTGATGCGCGAGCATCTGCGAGAACGACCACGACAGATCGGCGAGCGAGCCACGGCTGATCCGGAGGGCATCGGTGCCGGCGTCTCGCATGGCTGCCGAGGACAGGCACACCTCGGCCGTCACGTCGATGGCGTCGGTGCTTCCTGGTGCAGGCTTCAGGTAGTCCAGCAGCGGCGGATCGCTCGCCTCGCGGGCGGGCCCCTCGCTGCGGTATGGCTCCAACGCTTCCATCGTCACGATCCAGGGCGAGATGGTGCTTGCGAAGTTCTTCGCGTTGAAGGGGCCGAGCGGCTGGTACTCCCACTTCTGCACGTCGCGGGCGGACCAGTCATTGAGGATTACTACGCCGAAGAGGTGTTGCATCGCGTCCGCAATGCCGATGGGCGAACCCATCGCGTTGCCGGGACCAACGAACGCGCCGAACTCCAGTTCATGGTCAAGCAGCTTGCACACGCCGTGGACCGGGGCCGCATCATCGGGCTTGAGTTGGCCGTGCGGCCTTCGAATGTCGGTCCCTGACACGACAATGCTGCTCGCGCGGCCGTGGTATCCGACGGGAAGGTGCAGCCAGTTCGGCATGAGCGGATCACCGTCCGGCCTGAACATGCGGCCGACATTTGTAGCGTGGCAACGGGCGGCGTAAAAGTCGGTGTAATCGTGGATCGTCGCGGGCAGCCGCATGACCGTCTCGGCCATGGGGCGAACCAGCCTGTCCTGCCGAGGCGACTCAGCGTCGAGCAGGTCGCCAATGGCCACGCGGACGTCATGCCAGGCGGCCGGGCCGAGCGACATGAAGTCATTGAGCGTCGCGGCGCAGAGCGCGCAGGCGGATTCGCCCGTCAGCGGCAATGCCTCCGTCTCGATCGCAGCACTCACGTCAAGCACCTGAGCGCCGATAGCCACGCCGATGCGGGCGGCGCCGTCATCCCCTTCAAACACTCCGAAGGGCAAGTTCTGAATCGGGTAGTCACACCCGTCTCCGTTGGCGGACTCGACCCAACTGCGCCGATCCGGGTCATGTGTCGCGTTGCTCATGAGCCTGTCGTCTCCGTCTGTGGCGTCAACCAGCCAATCCCCTCCAGATCCTCCCACGGCTCATCGATGCTGCACGATCCATAGGAGATCGCAAAGCCAAGCCGCGCCTCTTCAATGTCGTCGCGGCCAAGTTCGCACCCCGCGACGACAACCGAGTCCTCGCCAAAGGCGAATGCCGCGGGCTCATCAATCTCGATGATCTGCCGCACCGTGTCGACCTCCGCCTCCAACGCATGGGCCGCTGCTGCCGCCGTGTACACGCCGATGAACCCGTGCTGCCGAGCAGGCATGTCGGGATGATCGTTCGGAAATGGGTGATGCAGACCCGCCGTCGCCTTGAACGGCACGCCGGCCGCCGCCGCCGCCACGATGAACCTCGCAACATCACCGCTGCCGGGATATAACTCGGGCCGGACACCGCCGGTGCGAATCTTCGCAGCGGCCTCAGATCCCGCAAGCACGGCAAGCAGCCCGCGGGGATCCTCCGTGACCGGGATCTCAATAAACGGAAAGAGCGCATCGGGCATCTGATCGAGCGCCTGGTCGATGGCCTCTGCGGTTGCTCCAGCCGCCTCGATGACGTCAATCACGGCCAGACCCCCCGCTGGCACTGCATGCCGCTCATTGAAGCCCGCGATGGCGCCCAGATCTTCGGCAAAGCCGGCATCCCCGCACGGCCGAGTGAGCGCGCTCAGGCACCAGGGCTCGGCCTCTTCTTCGTCAGGAAGCAGATCGGCAGCGGCCTGCTCAAACTCAGCGAGCCGAGAGACCGGGACGATCACGCGCCCGACCATCCAGCCTCGCGGATCCAGCATCACCCTGCGGTATGACGTGACCATCTCCTGCATGCCGAGTTTGGCCTGCGGAAACAGACCCGCATAATCGATCAGTCCATCAAGCAGAAGGCTCAGTGTGGCAGGCATGGTCATGTCGCCGCTCCCATCAGTTCACCTCGCTGCGACAGGCATCGATCGATTCTCGCCAGCGTCGCGTCTTTGCCCAGAATCTCAAGCGTGTCGAAGATGGGCGGGCTGACCGGGCCGCCGGCGACTGCCACCCGAATGGGCTGCGCCACTTTGCCGAGGTTCCCATCGCAGTGCGCCTCTGCCCACTGCGTCACTGCGGCATCGAGATGGGGCGTATCCCAGACCTCGATCCCAGCGAGCGCTCCCCGCACGGCCTCCAGCCGGTCGAATCCGCACGGTGATCCCTTGCAGAGCGCCTTGCGGACCGGCTTGCTCGCTGGCCACGCAATCGAATCGTCCGCGGCGATGAAGAAGCGGCCGGACTGCATCGGTTCCAGGAGCGTCTTGCTTCGCTCCTTGTTCGACAAGGCAAAAGTCCTGAATTGCTCGGGCGTCATGGCCTCAAGGAATCGTGGCTCGTACTGCTCGCAAAAGTTGAGAAGCCGTTCGACGAACTCGTCCTCGGTCATCCGCTGAATAGCGTTCAGGTTGAAGGCAAGCAGCTTGGCCCGGTCAAACTTGGCCGGACTCTTGACAATACGGTCGAGGCCAAACTGCTCGCAGATGAAAGCCGCATCAAACTGCTCGCGGTCCCCACCCGGTGACCACCCGAGCAGGGCGAGGTAGTTGAGCAGAACCTCGGGCAGATAGCCGGCCCGCCTGAAGTCGTCCACATTGATGGCCGGCAGCTCCACATCCAGCACATTGGCGAGCCTGACAGCCGCGTCGGTCTCCAACTGAACCGTTTTGTCGGCGAGCCAGGCAGCCCAGAGTTCCGCGGGGATGTCTGCGTCGGGCGGCGGCGTTTCGATGCCGCGTTCCCGCACAGTCGCTCGCAGAAGTTTGTCCTTGTCACGCTTGGACATCTTTGATCCGTCCGGGTTGAAGATCAGCGAGACATGTGCCCAGACCGGCCGATCGAACCCCAACGCATCCTGCAGGACCGCGTGCTTGGGACTGTTGGCCAGATGCTCCTGCCCTCGGATGACGTGCGAGACGCCCATGAGCGCGTCGTCCACAACAACGGCGAAGTGATAGGTGGGGAATCCGTCCGCCTTGCGAATGACGAAGTCTTCGAGTTCACCGGGTTCGACCCGCACGGCCCCGAGCACTGCATCCTGAATCACGACCGGCTCATCATCAGGCACGCGGAACCGGACCACATGGGGCCGGCCCTCGGCGAGCCACGCGTCCACCGTTTCCGGATCCACATCCAGCGCCGCCCGGTCATACCGATAGGCTCGCTTCTCGGCACGCGCCTGGGCGCGTGCAGCCTGCAATTCCTCTGGCGTCTCAAAGGCGCGGTATGCAGCGCCCGATTCCAGAAGCCGGCTCATGTATTGCTCATAGATCTCCAGCCGCTGAGACTGGTAGTACGGGCCCGTTTCGCCTCCGCCCATGCCCTGCCACTCCGGCCCCTCATCCCAGTCGATGCCGAGCCACCCGAGGTCTTCCAGGAAGCCCTCGCTCGCCGCATTGCTGGATCGCTTCTGATCGGTGTCTTCGATTCGCAGCAGGAAGCGTCCGCCGTGGTGGCGGGCAAACGCCCAGCAGAAAAGCGCCGACCGCGCACCGCCAACGTGGAGATGTCCGGTGGGACTCGGGGCAAAGCGTGTACGAACGGCGGCAGGCTCGCTCATGAAGTCGATACTTCCTTTGGGCGCAGGCGGTGCGTCATCAGACGCCACGGTCCAGAGAGCACATACAGCACAAAGACAATGGCAAGCGTTTCCTGCAGCCACCAGATGGCGCAGGACAGCACGACGGCCGCGCGAACCAGATACGTGAAGGAGCGGGCGCCCCGCAGGTACTTGTTGGCCATGTGCGGGTACGGCACAGCCGACACCATCATCACAGCGGAAATGAGTACAACGATCGGAACGAGCAGGACGATGCCAGCCGCGATTCCGGCCAGTGCCGGGTTGTCAGTCCCGCCGCGAATGGCCTCCAGGTGTTCGTGGAGAAGTACCAATCCCACGACGGCACCTGCGGCACCGGGCGACGGAAGACCGCGGAAGCTCATGTGGTCTCCCAGCCGGCCACTCGCTGTTTCGACGTTGAACCGCGCCAGTCGCAGTGCGCCGCAGCACACGTAGATGGCAGCCACGGCCCAGCACAATTTGCCGAGCGTGTGCCCTGCATCAGGACTGATGATGGGGTCGCCCGAGCCCAGATACTGACTGAGCAGATTGAGCATGATGAAGGCTGGCGCCACACCAAACGTCACGACGTCCGCGAGCGAGTCGAGTTGGCCGCCCATCTCAGTCACGCCGTCAGTCAACCTCGCGACCGCCCCGTCCAGAGAGTCGAGCACGATGCCGAGCAGTACCAGCGACGCCGCGACGGCCAGGCTGGTCCATCCCCATGGCCCGAAGTCGTCCCCATCCACAACGGGCTTGGCCGCGTAGTGAATGGCCGCAAAGCCAGAGACCAGATTGCCGAGTGTCAGAAGCGTCGGCCAGACGCCCGCTGGCCCCATTCGCCGCAGCTTCGCCAGCCCGGCGAGGGATCGCCGTCGCCGAGGCTCGATCGGCGGCGCAGGCTCGATATCTGATTCCTGACCCAGGCGCATCGACGCATTCTACCGCCGCACCGCTGCCCGTCCCGCAGCCTCAGCGACCCTCGAACCGAGGGACCAGCACCAGCAGCGCCAGTGGCTCGTCGGTACTCCATCCGAAGGCTCGCCGCACCGGGCCGTCCGGTGGCTGCAGCGTGTCCACTGCCGCCGGCCAGCGGGTCGATGCCGCCGTCACCGCGAGCGCCTCACCTGGAACCAGCAGGAGCTCATGGCGGGCGACCGCCCTGCCGTTCTCCCGCACGGCCATCTCCACGATGGATCTCGGCCCCAACTCGGTGATCACGGGCCAGGAGCGAACGTCGTAGGTCGTGTCGCCGTCCCGCGCCACTTCATTCCATCGCACAGGAAGTCCGAACCACTCAACCGCCGGTGTAGTGGTCTGCTGCAACGCGCGAATGATTGGGTCCACCGACGTGTTT